>JANYAJ010000560.1 GCA_025361385.1 Nitrospira sp. | reverse complement strand
CCGGCAGCCGGAGTTTACCCAGATCGATCTCGAGATGTCGTTCGTCGATCGGCTGGATGTCATGAGCTTGATGGAGCAGATGATCGTCACCGTGTTTCGTGACGCGGGCGGCGTACAGTTGCCGACTCCATTTCCGCGCATGACCTATGCCGAGGCGATGGGACGCTATGGCTCTGACAAGCCGGATTTACGTTTCGACATGCCGCTGCATGATGTGACGGCCTTTGCAGCAGCCAGCGACTTCAAGGTGTTTAAGGAGGCTGCGACCAAGGGCGGGATCGTGAAGGCCTTGATCGTCAAAGGCGGCGCGGCCACTCCTCGGAGCCGGATCGATGCGCTCGGTGAGATGGCCAAGACATTCGGCGCCAAGGGGCTGGCCTGGCTGAAGATCACCCCCGAGGGGCAGCTGGAGTCTGTCATCGCCAAGTTTCTAGATGCCAAGGCCTTCGCAGCGGCCCTTCCTGAGGCCCAGCCGGGCGATTTAGTCCTCTTCGGTGCCGACAAGGCTGCCATTGTCCATGACGTGTTGGGCCGCATCAGGTTATCGCTCGGTGAAGAGTTGAAGCTGATCGATACCACCGCCTGGAAGCCTATCTGGGTGACCGAGTTTCCCTTGTTGGACTATTCGCCGGAAGAGAAGCGGTATATCTTCATGCACAACCCGTTCGCCGCGCCGATGGACGAGGATCTGGCCTTCCTGGATTCGGAGCCGCTCAAAGTACGGGCGAAGGCCTACGACATGGTGCTCAACGGCAGCGAAATCGGCGGCGGGAGTATCCGGAACCATCGGAGTGATATCCAGCTGCGCATTCTCGATCTGCTCGGCATCAACAAGGAGCAGTCGCAAGCGAAGTTCGGGTTCTTGCTCGATGCGCTCGAATATGGCGCGCCCCCGCACGGCGGGATTGCCTTCGGGCTCGATCGGCTGATCATGTTGTTGGGACATGCCGACTCGATCCGCGACGTGATCGCATTCCCCAAAACGCAACGGGCCCAATGTCCGCTGACCGATGCACCCTCTGCGGTTGGTGCCGATCAACTAAAGGAATTGCACATTAAACTCGATCTTGTCGAATAGGGAGAGTCGTCCGCCCCATGGCAGGCAATTCGTTCGGTCACATCTTCACCGTTACGTCATTCGGCGAGAGCCATGGCCCCGCGATTGGCTGTGTCGTGGATGGCTGCCCGCCTGGCATGACCCTCTCGGTCGATGACATTCAATTGGATCTCGACCGGCGCAAGCCAGGCACCTCACGCCATGTCACGCAACGGCAGGAATCCGACACCGTTGAAATCCTCTCCGGCGTCTTTGAAGGCAAGACCACCGGTACTCCTATCGCGCTGCTGATTCGAAACGAAGATGCCCGCAGCAAGGACTATGGCAACTTGGTCGATACCTTTCGCCCTGGTCACGCAGACTACACCTATTGGCAGAAGTACGGGATTCGCGATCATCGTGGCGGGGGGAGATCCTCTGCCCGTGAAACGGCTGTACGAGTGGCAGCGGCAGCCATTGCGAAGAAATGGCTCAGCGAAACGTATGGCGTCGTGATTCGCGGCTACCTCAGCCAACTCGGGCCGCATGACGTACCGTTCAGGAGCTGGGACGGCGTGGGTGCCAATCCGTTTTTCGTGGCTGATCCCGCCTCAGTAGCCAAGCTGGAATCGTTCATGGATGAGTTGCGGAAGGCCGGCGACTCTGTCGGCGCCAGGATCACGACGGTCGCCGAGCATGTGCCGGTCGGTTGGGGTGCACCGGTCTATGCCAAGCTGGATTCAGATTTGGCCGCGGCCATGATGAGCATCAATGCCGTGAAGGCCGTAGAAATCGGCGCGGGGTTTGGTTCGGTCACGCAGCGAGGGTCGGAGCATGGCGACGAACTGACCCCGGAAGGGTTTGTGACGAATCATGCCGGCGGTATCCTTGGCGGTATTTCTACAGGGCAGGATGTGGTGGTCACGATCGGGATTAAGCCGACGTCGAGTATTCGTGTGCCCCGCCGCTCCATCGACAAGCAGGGGAATGCCGTGACGGTCGAGACCAATGGCCGCCATGATCCCTGTGTCGGCATCAGAGCGACACCGATTGCCGAAGCCATGATGGCGCTGGTGCTTATGGACCATGCCCTCCTTCATCGCGCGCAGAACGCCGATGTGAAGACGGCGACACCAAAGATTGCTGGCTCTTCGAAGAAGAGCGGTTCCTCCACGAACAAGACATCCACCGCGAAGATCAATCCGGATCCTGCCGAAGCGTAATCTCGGTGCGAATACATATGTCCTGTCTCTAGGGCCACATGGCCGACATCAAGGCATGGGTACGCCTCACGAGGAGAGTAGACGAATGATGGAAATCTATACGGATGGCGCCTGTAGCGGGAACCCTGGGCCTGGAGGCTGGGGCGCGTTGCTCCGTATCGGCACTGTTGAAATAGAACTGTGTGGCGGGGAGCCTGCGACGACGAACAACCGCATGGAGCTGCTCGCGGTAATCGAGGCCTTGCAGTCGCTCACAGAGTCGGTGGAGGCGCATGTCTACACCGATTCGCAGTATGTGCAAAAGGGCATCAGCGAATGGATCCATAACTGGAAGCGACGAGGCTGGAAAACTGCGAGCAAAGAGCCGGTCAAGAATGAGGACTTGTGGCGTCGTCTCGATGCGCTGGTTTCAGGCCACAAGCTCGAATGGCACTGGGTGAGGGGCCATAACGGTCATCCGGAGAACGAGCGGGTGGACGCATTGGCACGTGCAGGCCTCGAACAGTCGCGTCGCGCCGGAAAAGCGGTCGGCGGTCCGGTCGGCCAGTAGGTTAGCGTTGCGCTGGTATTCGAGATAGGTTTGGCGTTAGCCTCCAAGCATTTCTCTATGACGAACTCTCCTCCAATCCTCGATATCCAGCATGCGACAGTCTATCGGGGGGACACCTGTGTCTTCAGCAATTTCTCGTTGTCGCTTCAAGAGGGTGAACATGTCGCCATCCTCGGGCCGAACGGGGCAGGCAAGTCGACCCTCTTGAAATTACTGGCGGGAGAAGTCCATCCCTTCCCGCATGATGAAACCCATATCCGTTTGTTCGGCGAAGAACAGTGGAATGTATGGGACGTCCGCAAGCGCTTAGGGATGGTGTCCCATGACCTGCAACGTCAATACATGGACCAAGTGACCGGCCTGAAAGTGATTCTGTCCGGTTTCTACGCCAGTATCGGCATCTATGGCCATCAAAACTTTAGCTATGCGCAGATCGTCAGGGCAGGCAAGATGTTGGAGGAGATGGGTGCCAGTTCATTGAGGGAGCGACGGTTTGGGGAGATGTCCACGGGCGAGCAGCGACGCTGCCTGCTGGGCCGTGCGTTGGTGCATGACCCGACGGCGTTAGTGCTGGATGAACCCACCAGTGGGCTCGATCTGACGGCGACCTTTCACTATTTGGATCTCGTTCGTTCCCATATACAAAAGGGAAAAACGCTGCTGCTGGTGACCCACCATGTTCATGAGATTCCGCCTGAAGTCGAGCGAGTGATCCTTTTGAAGCAAGGGAAGGTTCTGCAGGACGGTGAGAAACGTGCTGTTCTCACAGAGACCAACCTCAGTATGTTGTTCGACTGCCCGGTATCATTGGCTCAGGCCAATGGCTGGTATCAAGCTCTGCCAGGGCATAGCACACCGCACTGAACTCCTTCATCCTCCTCCCAGGGTGACCGTAAAGGTCAAATCAGCATCGATGCGACGCACTTTGACGGCGACTTTCTGTCCCGGCGTCGTTCGTTCAATGAGATAGTTTTTCAGATGAGCCGCATCATTGATTTCGGTGTTTTCGATGGCGATGATGATGTCGTGTTTTTGGATGCCGGCTGACTTGGCCGGCTCAGATACGTCCTTCACCGCCATCCGCCATTTGGTGCCGTCCTTTACAGGCATCATGTGAATGCCCATCTTTGAGAAGGTCAGGGGTTTTCCTTCCAGGGCGGCGTTCACGATTCGGTTGGCCAGAATCGCTGGAATGGCAAAGGCCATGCGGCTGCAGCGCGCGGTGGAATCGTCTCGTTCGGTTTGGATGATGGCGTGCATGATCCCGACCACGTCTCCCTTGTCATTGAAGAGCCCGCCACCCGAGTTGCCGCTGCAGGCGGCCACGTCGGCCTGGATCAACCTGGTGTCCACCGTTTGGAGAAAGGTATTCGTATTGCCCAAGTGTCCGAAGGACATGGTCGGGCCCCAGCCCATCGGATAGCCGACGGTGAATACTGTCTGGCCTGGCTGCACGTCGCCTGAGGCGAATGAGGCGCTGGCGCGCAGCTTGGTGCGGTGGGCTTCTGCGACGCGATAGACGACGACGTCCATGAAGGCATTGTCTCCGACCAGATCGGCTGGGAGTTCGTGGAGATCGGTCGTGAAGATATGGATCTGTTTTTTGATGACGGGTCCGGTGGTGACATCCTGCTTCTCCGTCGCATGCCGGGCGGTGACGATGTACCCATCGCGCAGGTGAAATCCGGTTCCGCGAACAAGAATATTTCCTGGTTTGTCAGGGCTGCGTTGATCCTGCGTGTCTTCGAGAATGCCGACGGTCGCGAGCTTGGCGCGGTCAAGCACTGTAGGTGCGATCTCGGCCTGTGCCGGAGATATGAAGCCCAATAGGGGAAGCGCGAGCAGACACAGCGTCCAGTTGCGTATAGAAGAATATAGGCTAACCATGTCGCGCATGGGAGATCCTTTCATAAGAAAGTCCGGTAGACGTCCCTAGTATAATCCAGAGTGCCCGGTGGGAGGAATGGGGGGGGCGGTAAGACTGGTATGCCAGGACAAGACGTGGCACGCATGGTATGGTGTTCACATAAAGGAGTGTTCTATGGCTACGATGATGAATGGAAAGCAGATTGTATCTCTGTTGTTGCTGCTGGTGTTGGTTGTCTATGCGGTCGGTCCTGTTTTGGCCGAAGAATCGCAGGGGATGATGGAGCGGGTTGAAACGACGGCCAAGCGCGTCGGTCAGAAGATTGAGGACAAGACCAAAGCGGTCGTGAAGAAAGTCGAAGAGAAACACATCGGCGATAAGATCGAACAGAAACTGAAGAAGGCTGCCAACAAAACTGCTGAAGGCTTTGAAAAGGCGGGCAAGAAGATCGAGCAGAAACTCAGCAACTAGCGCCCCGCTCCTCCTGAACCGAGACTGTCCCGCGCGTTACTTTTTGCGAAACCCGAAAAATGTTCCGGCTCCTGCCGCGCCGGCGGAGGGAAGATAGCCGGAGAGAAACTGCTTCAGCCCTTCAGCGCCACGCTGGAGAGCGGCCATGCTGTGCATGATCTGTGTCTCAATCGCGCTCCAGTCCAGCTCTACCCACCCCGTCCCTTTGAGGCCGGCGATCGCGGCGAAGATTCCACCGGCGACCAGAGCGGCCATCTTCAAGAATCGACGGAATGCCCATCCGATGAAAAACCCACCGATGTAGCTGCCTCCCAGCTGTGCGAAAACGGGTGAGTCGGCATAGTCGGCGACCCATGCGGCAAGCCCTGCGGCCATTGTGGCGCCTCCTGCCACCACGGAATTGGCTCGCCAGGGCGCATCGGCCAGAAGCGACGACGCGATCCCCTGAGAGGACGGCTCTGGCTGGTGATCCTGATCTATATCCATAAAATGACGGGGGCTACAGCCGACTGTCGGCGAAGGTGTCGCAAGCTTTGGGGTCACCGGTTTCCAAACCTTTTCGGAGCCAAGTCATGCGTTGCTCAGAGGAGCCGTGCGTCCAGCTTTCCGGTTGCACATGGCCACGCGACATTTTTTGAAGCCGGTCGTCTCCGATGGCAGAAGCGGCGCGTAGTCCTGCTTCGAAGTCGCCTGGCTCGATGAGGTTCCGATCGCGATTGGCATGATGCCCCCACACTCCGGCGAAGCAATCGGCTTGCAGCTCCATGCGGACGGACAGAGCGTTGCCTTCTGTTTCGGAGCCTTGCCGCTGAAGCCGATGCACTTTTGCTGCGATGCCCATCAGGTTTTGGACATGGTGTCCGACTTCGTGTGCAATGACGTAGGCCTGCGCAAAATCGCCCGGTGCGCCGAGACGCTGAGACATTTCGTCGAAAAACGACAGGTCGAGGTAGAGCTTGTGGTCGCCGGGGCAATAGAAGGGGCCGACGGCTGACGCGGCGGTGCCGCACGCCGACTGGACTGCGCCGGAAAAGAGCACCATGCGCGGGTTTTCATATCGTTGTCCAAGCAGCCCAGTCCAGGTCGTTTCTGTATCGGCGAGGACGACCGATGCGAACTTGCCGAGCTGATCGCTGGGGGCTCCGATCCGGCCTTGCTCGGAGGGTGCCGATGACTCTGTCATGTTCTGCACGCCATCGAGCATGTTGAGGAGGGTTAAGGGATTGGTCCCGGTAAAATAGCTGACGGCAAGGACGAGGATGATGCCGCCGATGCCAAGCCCACCCACGCCTCCGACCCTCGCAGGACTCATCCCGCGGCGGTCTTCGACATTGTTGCTTTCCCGTTGTCCTTCCCAGCGCATGAGGATCTCCTGACTCGTATGATCGGTATCGAGCGAGCGGCTTAGGCCGGTTCTTTTTCTATCGATTGGATGAACTTGTCGGCTTCGGCGATGGAGCGGTTCATATCTTTGACGAGCTGATCGACTGGGGCGTCGACTTTCACCAGCTCGCCCTTGATCGCGGCCAGCGCGCGTCTCAACATTGGTACCTCAGTGAGAGAAATGGGGCCAATTCCTACGCAATGATTTTGAAGATCGATCACGTGATGCATCATAACCGAAGCAGGGAAGCGGGGGAAAGGTCTCAATCGAAGCGTCGGCTTCGTGCTTGATTGCACTGAGGAGTCTGGGAGGAGGTGCCCACGCTGGTGAGCACCTCCAGAAAGATAATGGCTACCGAGAGGCAGGCGTGCTGGTCTCAACTTGACTGGCAATTTGCTTGAGGTCTTTCGGGTAGAGCACGATTTCAATGCGGCGGTTGGATGAACGGCCTTCTTCGGAATCGTTTGCCGCGATCGGGTGCGTGTCCGCGTAGCCGACGGCAGAGAGGTACTGGCGGTCCACAGTGCCTTGATCGATCAGGTAGCGCACCACGGTCGTGGCCCGCGCCGTCGAGAGCTCCCAGTTTGTTTTGAAGCGATCTTGCAGCTTCGAACTGATCGGCACATTGTCGGTGTGGCCCTCGATTCGAATCTGTTTGTCTGTGACCGTTTTCAACACGTCGGCGACTTGCTTCAGCACTTTGATGCCGGCAGGTTTCACCTGTGCCTGGCCGGAGTCGAACAGCACACGATCGACCATATTGATGGTGAGGCGATCGCGTACTTGCTGGATCGTAATATTCCCCTTCGCAATTTCATCTTGAAGCGATTTGGAGAGGTCTTCCTGTGTGCGAGTCAGTCGTGCGATCTCTTCTTCTTTCGCCAGCCGTTCTTGTTCCAGTCGAGCCTTGTCCGCTTCTCCGGCTTTCAGCCGCTCGCGTTCCTGCTCCAGACTGGCTGTCAGCTGGGATTGCTGTTGCTGAAGCAGGTCGTGCTCTTTTGCGAGTCGAGCTTTCTCCGCTTCTCCTGCTTTCAGACGTTGGCGTTCCTGTTCTAACGCTGCGGCCAGTTGTGATTGTTCTTGTCGCAATTGCTCGCGTTCTTTCGCGATGCGGGAGGCGTCTCGTTCGAGTTCCGTCGCTCGTTTTTGCAACCTGTCAATTTCCCCTTGGGCGGCGGTGGTTCCGCTGGCGAGTTGGAGTTTATCTTTTTCCAAGGCGCTGACTTGGGCCGATTCGTCTATCAATTTCTTTTGGAGAGCCTCGATTTGCCCGCGCACGTCTCCCAACTCGTTGCCGAGCTGGCCTTTTTCTCGCTCAAGTCCGTCCAGTTTGGACTGGAGTTCTCCCGATCGTGCTTCGAGGGCCGCTCGTTCCTTCTCCAGCTCGGCAGCCTGCAGTTCGGCGGCTTTTCGCTGAGTGGCTTCCTGGTCCAGATTCTGTTGCAGCCCGGCCAATTGTTGCTGTAGCTGATCGGCCTGTGCCTGAGACTTTTTCTTGAGCGCATCCAGGTCCGCGGCTTGCTGGGCGGCTACTTTCTTTGCGGCCTCCAGCTCGGTGAGCGTTTTGGTATGAGTCTCCGTGCTCACGCAGCCTTCCAGGGCTATCGCACACAGCATAGCCAATGCGGGGGCCCGGAGTGTCTTGGTCCAATTGATCCACAGTCGTCGCATGGTCTCCTCCTTTGAATGATGGCGAACTGAATACGCAAAGAGGAGCAAGCGCAATGCCTAATCATGCACAGATGTGCGTGAAGAGAACCGGTCATTTCTCATGGAGTTAATGGGGGAATTGTCGTTTGAGTACGAGCGCGGCCTGGAGAATGGAGCATGGTGCCACAATCGCTGTAGGGTTTGCCCTGCAATAAATGGATGTCGATCGAGGGAACCGATTGATTGAAGCGGGGCAGGAGTTCGGTTGTGTGGGTAGTGCACACAAGGCCATAGGCGGGGCGCAGCCGTAGCTGCGCCCCAAAGCAGAACTTACTTTCCGCCCATGTCCTTCTTCTTCTCATCATCCGCCTTGCCGCTGGTCGTATCCTTCTTTTCCTTCAGGTCCTTCTGCTCAGCAGGGGCTGGTTCAGCGGCGAAGGTCATGGGAACGCTGAGCCCAACGGTCAGGAATGCGGCTAAGACGAGCATGTGTGCAATACGAGTCATGATAAAACCTCCTTGGTGAGTATGAAAGTGAAGGATGCATTGCAGGGGATACAGAGCAAATGTGGTGCCGGGACGAGTGTTGCTCCAAATGCACCAGTAACCCAACCTCCCATGGACAAACTCAACGAATTTTCAGTGATTGGGAATATGCATGGGCGGATGGGAGGAGTCGGAGGAAATTACGTATCTGATGAGGAGGAGGTGCCTTGTAGGGGAATGCCTGCAATCATACAATCGCCATGATAGAAACGGGTGAGAGAACAGTGCGGAATGTCGAGTCCGCTCATTGTGCTTGTCCTAATGGTTGGATATAGTACGTCCATGGGGACCAGGTTTCTGAACGTGTGGGTTCTGATGCTCTTGCTTGTGGCCGTGGGCTGCGCCTCTTCTCCGGTCGGAATTCCTGAAACTCTCGAGTCTCACCTTGATAAGAATCTGACATTCACGGACGTGCTCACCTCGCCCGAGTCGTATAAGGGACGACTGATTCTGCTTGGAGGTGAAATCCTCAAGGCAAAGCGGCTCAAAGAGGGAACGCAGGTCGAACTCTTGCAACTCCCGCTCAACAAGGATCAAGAGCCGACGACGGACCTCAAGCAGTCGCAAGGCCGAATGTTTGTCCTTCATCCGGGATCCCTCGATCCGGCGACATTGACGCCGGGGATGCTGGTGACGTTCGTCGGCGAGGTGAGCGGGTCCATCATTGAGAAGATGGACGAAGTCGACTATCGCTATCCCACCCTGACGGTCAAACACTGGTATATCTGGTCTCCTGCCACTTTGGACGACCGGCGCGGCGGACCATATTTTGGCGTCTTTGGCGGGATGGGCATTGGCGGATTTGGAATGGGGTTCTAACACAGAGACGATCGCTCCTGGTCCTTCCACTTGTGAATCGCGCACTCTCTCGCGTGCAAACAATTGCATTCAATAAGCCCTACGGGGTGCTGCCTTGCTTTACTGATCCAGAGGGGCGGCCGACCTTGGCCGACTATATCGATTTGCCGGGTGTCTATGCCGCAGGCCGTCTCGATCTGGATAGTGAAGGATTGTTACTCCTGACGTCGGACGGGGCGTTGGCGCACCACATCACAGACCCACAGCATAAGTTGCCGAAACTGTATCTTGCGCAGGTTGAGCGTATTCCCAGCGAGGAAGCGTTGGAACAGGTGCGAAAGGGAGTGTTGTTGAACGGCAAGACAACCAGACCTGCTGAAGTTCGACTGCTGGCTGAAGATCCCCAATTGCCCGATCGCCCCGTGCCGATCCGTTTCCGTAAAAATGTGCCGACTGCCTGGATGGAGATCACGCTGCGCGAGGGGCTGAACCGGCAGGTCCGGCGGATGACCGCATCCGTGGGCCATCCGACATTACGGCTTGTACGGGTTGCGATCGGGCCGATTGCATTGGGGGATCTCTTGCCAGGCCAATGGCGGGATCTGACGAGCGGTGAAATTGGGCAGATCTATTCTGCTGTCTCTCGCAGATAAATCCGGCAGGATGCTGAGAAGATTCGCTAGCGGCATTCTTATGCGACGAAGGCGTGACGTCTGACGATGGGACATGATTCTCGATGCATGACCGGCTTGGTTCTGTGCTTCTTGATTGGGCTTGTCGGCTATCAGGTGGCAGGCGGGCGGGCCCAGCATGGGTTGCCCTGTTCGGAGATCGAACAGGGACTCGATCTTTCAGGCAGGATCGATGTCCTCAATCGACGAGCCGATGCCTTCGCGGAGCGGTGCTATGACACGTGATCGTGCATGGTGAAAAGGTGCCGTCTGAATTCAGACACAAGAGCTTTTCTCTGATGAAGGGGACTGGCAATGTCTTCGTTCCGGAGGGCTCATCCATCGATTACGTGTTGGAAAATTATGAGCGCGGCTACCTCATCCTCTTGCTGGCAGCGAGTTACGCGAACGCACAGAAGCCTAAAGCGGCAAAGGTCTAGCTCTGGGCTGCTGCCATTTTAGTTGACCCCCCCCTACGCTAATTCCGCCTGCCGTTCGAACTCCATCGGACTGAGATACCCCAACGGCGAGTGCCGTTGTGTGGGATTATTTACGTCGAGAGGGATGGTGGACCAAGGGATCTCTAGCGGTCTTGTCATGGTTTTGTCTATTCAGGAAGCAGGGCGGAATTATGCTCACCTTGTGCTCGGCGCCACCTCACTTCAGCCAAAGCTCGCCGTTCGGTCAAACTTTTGTTGGAGCGGGCCTGAGTGAGCCTGCGTAGGTTGGGGGAGGGCGCAGAAATGGTTTCCTAAACCGCTGGTCAACGATCTAGGCTGCCAGAGCAGCCCCTTGAATTTCAAACCGGAAGAGGGATGCCAA
>JANYAJ010000539.1 GCA_025361385.1 Nitrospira sp. | reverse complement strand
CATCTCGCCCTCGCTTGTGCCTATCAGGCCAGGGCAGAAGGCATCCTGGTTAACGAGCATCCCGATCCCGACGCCTATATCGACGACATCATCCTGGGTACGCTCAAACGTACGTTAGGAGTCCCGAACAAGAGCCATCTGTTTGTGGTGGCGGAGCAGACGCCCCATCGCCATCACCAGGATGGCGGCGTGCGCGGTCTTGTCGAATATGTCGCAGGCACACTCACGACGTGGCCACAGTTTCAGGCTCGTACCGGTGAATATCGCCTTGCCCCAGCGACCAAAGCCACAATCCTCGGCCACACGTTACGAGGGGCGCCCCCGACCCCGGAGGACAAGACCATCGGACAAGATCTGGCCTACGAAGCGATTCGCCGTCTCGTCAAGGAGCCGGAGCGTGTGGTCGGATGCATGCTGGCCTATCGCGGGCCCGGTACCATCGAAGCCATTCCACTCCACGCGGTAGCGCCGAAGCCGTTCGATTGGGAGATCTTCGCCCGTATGCATGGAAGCGAGCTGCCGTAGCGCCTCGATCATCAATGCGAGAGGCGGCCCGCGCCTGAAACGGCGGTTGCGTTGTGGGCCTGGAGGTCGTTTGTTAGAATGGCATCCCTGAATATCATGGCGAGAAGAACGGGAAACGCGGGCCGCTCATTCCGATCGACCAATGAAAGCGACAGCATCGTCTATGCGTAAAGCTAAAATCGTCTGTACTATCGGCCCCGCCAGTGATTCGCCTGCCGTGCTGGATCAGTTAATTGAAAGCGGCATGGATGCGGCGCGCCTCAACTTTTCTCACGGGACTCACGAATCGCATGCACGTGCGATCAAGGCCATTCGCGACGCCGCGAATCGCAGGCAGGCGGCGGTGGCGATCATCCAGGACCTGCAAGGACCGAGGATCCGTATCGGAGACGTCGATCCGGGCGGGATCGATCTGGTGGCCGGCCAGACGGTGAAGCTCGTGACGACTCTGCTCCGGTCCGGCGGCCAACTCGGCGCACAGTCTCTCGCTCGATCGGACATGCAGGAGATTCCGGTCGCGTACCAATACCTGGTGCGGGATGTCCAGCCAGGCGCCCGTATCTTGATCGACGATGGACTCATCGAGCTGGTCGCACATCGCATTATCGGCAGCACCGTCGAATGTAGGGTCGTGATCGGGGGACGACTGACCTCGCACAAGGGCATGAACCTTCCGGATACGCGCATCAGCGCTCCGACTCTCACCGACAAAGATCGAGACGATCTACGGTTCGGCATCGCCCAAGGGGTGGACTATGTGGCCCTCTCGTTTGTCAGAGGCCCCGATGATGTGGTGGCCGCCAGGCAGTTAATGGCCGACTGGGGCGGCGACGTGCCGATTATTGCGAAGATCGAACGGCCGGAAGCGGTGGAATGCTTGGACGCGATTCTCGATCAGGCGGACGGCGTGATGGTGGCGCGGGGCGATCTGGGCGTAGAGATGGGCCCGGAGGCGGTTCCGCTCCTCCAGAAGCGCATTATCGCCGAAGCGAATCGCCGCCGCCGACTCGTGATCACCGCCACGCAGATGTTGGAGTCGATGACGCACCACTCACGTCCGACAAGGGCTGAAGCGTCGGATGTGGCCAATGCCGTGTTCGATGGGACCGATGCCGTCATGCTGTCTGGGGAAACGGCGGTCGGGCAACATCCGGTTGAAACCGTCCGTGTCATGAACCGCATCATTCGCGCAGCAGAAGAGGGGGCACGATCCTGGTATGTGCGCTCGTCCATCGCGCCACAAGAGGAAGGGTCCTTCCCGGAAGCCATTTGTCACTCGGCCTTTTCAGCCGCCTCAGTCATCGGGGCGAGCGTCATCGTGGCCTTTAGCGAACGGGGTACGACTGCGCGTTTGTTGTCGAAGCAGCGACCTGCCGCGTCAATTGTGGGATTGACTCCCTTTGAGGCCGTCCGGCAGCGGATGGCGCTGTACTGGGGTGTGATCCCACATACGATGCGGCAGATCGCGCAAACCGATGAGCGGATCGAGGAAGCGGAACGCCGCCTGAAGACCGAGGGCTTAGCCGCCACGGGGCAGCGGATCGTGATCCTCTCGGGGACCAGGATCGGTCAGCCAGGGGAAACCAATTTGATGAAGTTACACAAAATCGGGTGAGCGGAACAGGTGGGTGGTGCATCCGGTTTCTTTCGCGGGGTATAGATTGGAAGTGAAGAACACACCATGACAGCCAACAGGGTCGGCCGGTTCATATTATTTCTCTATCCGTTACTGGCGCTGCTGTTGTCAGCCGGGGAGGGGCTTGCGCAGAGCGGATCCCTCGACCATTCACCGTCAGAGGTGGTGAAGCGGTATCTGGCACTCGATTACAAGGGCGCGCGGCTCGATGCCCTATCGGTCGAAACGGTCGCGTCGTACACGGGTTGGCATGAAGAGCCCACGTGGGGACATGTCGTCGTGACGCAGGGTTTTGTGGTGGCGGAGCATTATCGCCAATGGGAGGTGATCGATCGGCTGGAAGTTGTGATTCCGGTCACCTTTCAGGTCATCGGCTCGGTGTACCTGGAAACCGCCGGTTTTGTGCAGGGGGCCGTGACAGAAGAGGTCCGGTTTCGCGTGAAAGCGGTCAACAATCGATGGAGGATTGTCGAGCCGATGTTGCCCCCCCATGTCGGGCAGAAGCGGATGGTGAACGTCGTGCGCGAAGCCTGGATCAAGGAAACCGACCAGGTGAAGCGAGGCCGTCTTGCGTCGTTGCAGGAGGAGTTACGAAAGGTAAAATGATGGGAAAGACCTCAGTCGAGTTGTTGATTTTTGATTTGGACGGGACGCTCATCGAGTCCAAGTGGGATATTGCCACGTCAGTCAACCTGACCTTGGCCGAGCTGGGGCTGCCGCAGCGGCCACTCGAGGAAATCTTCGGGTTTGTGGGGGACGGGGTGAAACAATTGTTGCGCAAGTCGGTCGGCGAGGGCGGTCGGGTCACCTTCGACGAGGCGTTGCAGGTGTTCAGGGGCCAGTACTTGGCCCATTGCCTCGATCGCACGACGTTCTATCCCGGCATTGGAGAGATGCTGACGCATTTTGCAGGCAAGCGGAAG
>JANYAJ010000528.1 GCA_025361385.1 Nitrospira sp. | reverse complement strand
CAACGAACAACCGTTTACAAGGTCGACCCGGCCCATCCGGAGAGCGAGACCCTTCCGACCTTGCGCACGGAGGAACTCCTGCTCAATATGGGTCCCCAGCACCCCGCGACCCATGGAGTGCTGAAAGTGATCCTCGAGTTGGAGGGCGAACGCCTCGTGAAGTCTACTCCGGTGTTGGGGTTTCTGCACCGCGGAGTGGAAAAGCTCGCGGAAGACGGCACCTATCACCAATTTATTCCCCACACCGACCGGCTCGACTACGTGTGCGCGATGTACAACAATTTCGCGTACTGCCGCGCGGTCGAAAAACTCATGAACATCACCGTGCCGGATCGCGCAGAGTATCTGCGCACGATCGTGGCGGAGGTTCAACGGATCATCGGCCATCAGTTCTGGCTCGGGACCCAGGCGCTCGACATCGGGGCCATGACCGTCTTTTTCTATTGTTTTCGAGACCGGGAAATTCTCTTGGACTGGTTCGATGAACTCTGCGGCGCGCGCCTCACGACCAGTTGGTATCGCATTGGTGGTGTCGAGCGGGATTTGACCTCCTCGCTGCTCGATAAGTTGAAGCAGTTCCTGGATTACTTTCCGCCAAAAATTGACGAGTACGTGATCTTCCTTGAGACGAACCGGATTTGGGTCGCACGGACAAAGGGTGTCGCCGTGATTTCAGCGGAAGACGCCGTCAGTTTCGGTCTCAGCGGTCCAACGCTTCGCGCCTCTGGCGTCGATTACGACCTTCGTAAGGCCGAGCCCTATTCGGCGTACCCTAAGTGTGAGTTCAGTGTGCCGCTCGGCAAGAACGGCGACACGTATGATCGGTATTGGATTCGTGTCCAGGAACTCTATGAAAGCGTGAAAATCATTCGGCAATGTTTGGAGCAAATGCAGGACGGTCCCATTATGGCCGATGTGCCCAGCGTCACGTTGCCGCCGAAACAGCGAGTCTTTACAAATCTGGAATCCATGATCCAGCAATTCAAGCTCTTTTCGCAGGGCTTCGATGCTCCCCCGGGAGAGATTTACTGCGGGACTGAGGCACACAAGGGCGAGTTGGGCTTCTACATCGTTAGCACGGGTGGCGGAAAACCCTACCGCTTGAAGATTCGCGCCCCTTCGTTTATTCACATGGGCGCATTCGACCATATGTCCAGAGGCTACATGATTGCTGATGCAATTACGCTCTTCGGGAGCTACGACATTGTGATGGGTGAGTGCGATCGATGAGACGTACTGAGCGTAAACATGCAGAGGGCCACCTGAGAACTCAGCACAGGACTTAGCACTGGGGAACGTTTATGGGTTTGAAGCCAGTAACCAATCTAGATGTAGAAGCCGTTGCGATCGAGCTGTCGATCGACGGGAAGACCGTGACCGCAAAGGACGGAGTCTCACTCTACGACGTGATCTCGAGCACCGGCAAGATTATCCCGGCCATGTGTTACCACTACACCTTCGATCCCTTCGGCTCCTGCGGCATGTGTTTGGTCATGCAGGAAGGCAAGAAAGCCCCCGTCCGCTCCTGCACCGCCAAAGCCGCCGCCGGCATGGTTATCAGAACCGAGGGTGACGATCTCTTCCAAGCCAGGAAGAAAGCGGTGGAGAAGCACCTCTCGGTTCATCCTCTCGATTGTCCGGTCTGCGATGCCGACGGCCATTGCGAACTGCAAGATATGGCGTTCCAGCATGGGGTCACGAATCTGGCCAACGCCAAACAGAAATTTATTCCGGAAGATACCCGCAGTCCGGTGCTCGACTTCAATATGAACCGCTGTATTGCCTGCGCAGAATGCATAAACGTCTGTAAGGACGTGCTGATGATCGATGCGCTCCAGTTCATGAAGAAGGGCGGATTCAATCAAGTGGTGCCGAAGGGCGATCTCGCGCTTTCCTGTGAGTTCTGCGGAGACTGTCTCGCGGTCTGTCCTGTCGGCGCCATTACGAATAAATTCTCCAAGTATTTGTACAAGCCGTGGCAGATGAAGAAAACCACCACGACCTGTAACTACTGTGGGGACGGCTGTCAGATGCACCTTGAGACCAAGGACGCTGAAGTCGTCCGCGTGACCTCGCCGTTGTCATGGAAGAATAAATGGGGTGATCGGGCTGATACGGCCAAGGGGCACGGCGGGCTTTGCGTGCGAGGGCGTTTCGGGTTCGAGTACATCGATAGCGCCGCACGTCTCAAGCAACCGCTCCTCCGTAAAGGCAATCAGCTCGTCGAAGTTCCTTGGCTCGAAGCCATGCACCAGGTGGTGGAACAGCTCTCTGAAATCCGCCGCAAGCATGGCCCCGACGCGATTGCCGGGCTGATCACCGCCCGGTGCACCAACGAGGAGCTCTATCTCTTCCAGAAACTTATGCGAACCGGGTTCCGGACCAACCAGTTCGACAGCAGTGCGCGCTATGGCCACCTCAACTTCGTCCATGCCTCCCGGCATGCATTGGGGATAGGGCGGAGCCCGAACGACTGGGAAGATCTGACGAAGGCCAAAGCCATCGTACTCATTGGCTCGAACCTTACGGAGACCAACCCGCTCACAGCCGTACGGATCAAGGAAGCGATTCGTGTCTATCAGGCGCAGGTGGTCGTTATCGATTCCGCCATCACGAATATGGCCAAGCTGGCATCCCATCCCTATCTCATCAGCCCCGGAACGGAAGGGCTCGTGATCGACGGACTCGTGAAGGCCACTCTGGAGCTTGGGTTAATCGATGAGGAGACCACCGGGAAGCACCCGAAGGCTTTTGAGGCCTTGAAGGCTGCGGTGGCCCACGTGTCATTGGAGCAGGTGGCGGCGCGGACCGGCATGTCGGTTGAAGCCTTGAAAACCACTGCGGCGATCTTCGCCGAAGCGCCACGCTCCATCATTCTCTGTGCCGAGGGCATCGTCCGGCAGTCCGATGGATATCAGAACGTGTTGAAACTCATGGATCTCGCCTGGGTCACCGGCAAGTTAGGCCAGCCCGGCTGCGGCGTGAATACGGTGACAGAGGAGCCCAACGAGCAGGGTGCCGTTGATATGGGCGTCGCCCCGGAGTTCCTCCCCGGTCAAGCCTCCTTCAATGATCAGGCCGCTCGCGACCGTTTTGCGAAGGCGTGGGACGTCACACTCCCGGCAGCAGGGTCCGGCGCGAATCTCGTCGAGATTCTCAATCGTTGCAAGAGTGGCCAGATCCGTGCGCTGTATGTGATCGGAGAAAACCCGCTCGCCACGTTGCCTGCATCGATGGAAGTTCGTGCGGCATTGGATCGACTGGAGTTACTCGTCGTCCAGGATCCGTTCCTGACCGAGACTGCGCGCATGGCTCATGCGGTGTTGCCTGCTTGTACTTCCGCGGAAAAGGACGGCACCTTTACCAATC
>JANYAJ010000504.1 GCA_025361385.1 Nitrospira sp. | reverse complement strand
GCCACGATCCAGACGCCGCAATCATTCAGGAGGGCTAGCGCATCTTGATTCGAGGTGCGAACATGCCCCGTCTCAGTTCGACCGACCCCGATCCAGTGCTGGGGTTCTGTCACGGTGCCACCTCAACTGGTTCTTGGTGACGGTTCGGGGGAAATCCCACAGACGATGGGCCGAATTTCGCAACCATCTGGTCGTAGAGTATGGTTGCGAGCGGCTCCAGGTTGATGGTGTCGGCCGCGTTGTATCGCAGCAACAGATCACGCGCGGCTGCGTCGCCTGAGCACCATTGGTGCCACAGGCGAACCGCTTCCCATCCGTCGAGTCCGACCACATCGGTCTCGCGGGTAATCTGCACTTCCTGTTCGATGTGTTTGAGCCCGCCCTGCATGCCGAGCCGGCGTGCGGCAAAACAGAGATCGAAGTGCGGTTTTTTGAAATTCAACCGGGGGAACTTTGCCTGCAAATAGGGGATATCGAACCCGCTGCCGAAGAACGTAATGAAGAGATCGGTCTGTTCCAGCTCTGCATGCAAGCGGTCTTCTGTAAGCGTTTCTCCGCGGACCAGGCTGGTCATCAGTCCGTTGCGATAGAGGCCGACGACCGTCACGTGCCCTTCGCGTGCCGACAGTCCTGTCGTTTCGATGTCGAGATAGAGTGTGCGAGGGCGAAAGGTGTTGAAGAGGCGCCAGTGCTCACGGCTCTTCAGGCAGGTGCCGAAGAAGGACGCATCGCCCGCAGCCAGATGTGTTTGCGCCGTGGTGAGTTCGCGGTCGTACCATTCTTTTTTGGCCGAGGAGATACCGGGCAGGGTTGAAGATCGTAGGAACGATCCCCAGTCCATAATGCCTTCCTGCCAGAGACGACGCTCGGAGTTGTGGCCGATACCTTTGAGCAGGACGAAGGATGAGGTGAGCATATAATCGTAGGATTGTAGCCTTGATTTCACCGAATAAACAAGCTAAAGTCCGCGTCCTGAGCGGGTTTTCATCTTAGAGTCGCCGAGCGGCGCCGATTGGAACACAATGGCCGATTTCCCCAATAAAATTCGCATCACAGTCGGCTCGGTACGGCTCGATGCGGAACTGAAGTCAACGAAGACCGCGTTGGAAGTGTATGCCGCCTTGCCGGTTGAGAGTCCGGTCAACACCTGGGGCGAAGAGTTCTATTTCAAACTGGCCGGGGTCAAGGACCATCGAGAAACGGCGACGAACCAAGTGAAAGTCGGCGATGTCGCTTTCTGGGGCGCCGGACAAGTCCTGGCTATTTTCTTCGGACGTACCCCGATGAGCATGGGGCAGGATCCCGTTCCCGCCGACCGGGTCAATGTGATCGGTCGCATTGTCGGCGATGCCTCGGTCTTGCGTAACGTGATGGATCAACCAAATATCCGGATCGAGAAGATATAGCAGGATGTTGAAAAAGTCCGCCAACGTCGTTCTCGGCTCATCGAAATCCTCAACGTACCCCAAAGGGTACGCCTCCGGTTTCGACTCACCTGCGGCCTTGCTGGACGACCTTTTTGACCATCCTGCGGGAATGTGTTCCAGTTTTCTTATATGTGCGACTGCCCAAGTTCTCGCGCGTCAACAAGTTTTATAGTGAGTTTGCTAGCCATGAGACTATCTAAAGAACGCGTACGCCACATTTCAGAGTCGGTGGCCACCCGACTCCAGCAAGAGGGGCAACTGACGATTGTCGGGGATCGCAAGGCGTTCGTCGAGCAGATCGACCATGCCATTATCGAGGAGCTGTCGGTCGAAGACCGTCTGAACGCCGAAGTCCGGCAGATGTTAAAAGCCTACGAGCAAGACATCGAGCGAGGGCACGTGGACTTTCAGCGGATGTTCACCATGGTTAAGACGAAGTTGGCGCGAGAGCGGGGCATCATTCTTTAAGCGTGAATCGTGAAAGGTGAGACGTGAAACGCAGTAAGAGTGAACATTCCTCATCCGGGCCTTTCACCGTTTACGTCTCACGTTTTACGGTGTAGCATGTTGAGCGAAGATAAAATCAGCCATCTCTCCCACATCATTCTTCAAGCGGTGAAGAAAAGCCCGCTCGTGACGGTCGGGGCTGACGACGGGCGGGTCCTCAAAGAGATTAAGAAGGTGCTGGCAGCTGAGTTAGCGCAAGAGGCAGAGATCGATCGAAAGGTTCGGGCCAAGTTGGCCTCCTATTCCCGTGGCATCGTCGAGGGCAGCGGGGAATGGGATGTGCTGTATCGGAAAACGTTTGAAGAGGAATCGCGGAAACATACGAAGGGGTGAAGTGCTAATGAAACCTGTGTCCGTCATGAAATATCTCTCTCTTCTTGGAGTGGTCCTGTTGCTGCTCGGATCTGTGGCCTGTACCAAGAGCAAGGCGAAGCCGTTGGTTCCGTTGGCGCTTGAGGCCGGAGTCAAGCCGCAAGCCGTGAGCCTGACCGAACAGGGCACGCAGGCCTATCAATCCAGGCAGTTCGACGACGCGAAGAAATACTTTTCACAAGCGATGGATCTGGCGCCTCAATCGGGGCCCGCGCATTACAACTATGCCTTGGCCTTAAATGCCTTAGGCGATACGGAACAAGCGCGCCAACAGTTTTTAGAGGCGGCGAACCTGGCTCCCGGCGATAAAGTCATCTGGGATTCGCCTGCGCTCCGTCCCTTCGGCAGCCCGGAGGGTCCGAAAGTGCATAAGGAACATCCGGTCGGGACCAGCAGGCCCGGCATCGGGAGCGGCCCGCGATAATCTGATTGATGAGAGAGGGAGTAAGCTGCGATGGCGACAGAACTAGAAGTTGGGAAGAAGGCTCCGGCGTTTTCGCTCCCTGATCAATCGGGAGAGTCGGTCAGCCTGAAGGATTTTGCCGGTAAGCAGGTGGTCCTTTACTTTTATCCCAAAGACGATACCCCGGGCTGTACCAAGGAATCGTGCGACTTTCGCGATGCCATCACGCCGATCAAGAAGGCGGGGGCCGTCGTGCTCGGTCTGAGTTTTGACGGCCAGACGTCCCATCAAAAGTTCATCAAGAAGTTTACATTGCCGTTCCAGTTGCTCAGCGACGAGGAAAAAGTCGTCGCGACCGCCTACGGGGTCTATAAAGAAAAAAGCATGTACGGCAAGAAATATATGGG
>JANYAJ010000498.1 GCA_025361385.1 Nitrospira sp. | reverse complement strand
CCACTCCATGAGCATGCCAGTCCATGTGGCCATTCTGTCTCGCGTAGACTGCCACCTCTGCGAGGTCGTCTATCGAATCGCGACGCATCTCCAGTCCGAACTGAACATTACAGCAAAGAAAGTGAACATCGAGGGGAATAGCGCTTTGACGGAACGTTATGGATCGAGAGTTCCCGTCGTCCTACTCGACGAGATCGAACACTTCGCAGGGAAAGTAACAGAAGGGGAGCTCCGTCGAGCGATAAAAAAAGCGCGGTGGAGAAGACCTATAAGCCGGATTCTGTCCCGCTTGGGATGTGGTCCCAAACGGGGGTGATCATTTCTCTGGGATCCGAGTTGCCTCGAACCTCAAGCGACCTACCCGAAGACCTCGGCCGGGCCAGCCGGTCGCCGACTTTCCGAAGAAAGCCAGCAGATGTCTTCCTATTTGGCCTTGCATCAGGCGACGCTTACCGTGCCAGTGATGTTGCCACCACCGCGGTGGGCTCTTACCCCGCCGTTTCACCCTTACCTGATCCGCAGCGACAAGATTGCACCTCATCGCCTTAGCCATCGGCGGTTTGTTCTCTGTGGTGCTGGTGTCGGATCGCTCCGCCTGGGAGTTACCCAGCGCCCTGCCCATGAAGTCCGGACTTTCCTCTAAGAGCGTTGCCGCTCCAAGCGATCACCCGGTCTTCTCCCTCGCGCGATCTGAGTATAGAAAGAGGGCACCATGGATGCAAGCCCGTCCCCTCATGCTCCTACTGTCCGAGGGAAACGTATCCTGCCGAACACTGAATTAGCGCAGCGTCGGCAATGCCAAAGCCTGCGCGGCCTGTTTGGATTGGAAAATCCCCATCGCCTCCGGCATCCACTGTTTCAGTTGATCGATTCTGGTCTCATTACTCGGGTGGGTCGACATGAACTCTGAGGGACCACCACCGCCCGACAACTGCGCCATCCGCTCCCAGAGGGATACGGACTCACGTGGATCGTATCCCGCATCGGCAGCAAGGAGAATTCCGATGTAGTCGGCTTCCGATTCATGTTTCCGGCTAAACGGTAACAACACTCCGACCTGTGCCCCTGCGCCGAGTGCCGCCATCGCGGCCTGAGACATCATCCCCCCGCCGCCAGCCGCTCCTGCCGCGGCCCCAACCACCTGCAAGGCCGCATTCGTCAATTGCCCCTGGCTCATCCGCTCGGCCCCGTGGCGGGCAAGCGCGTGCACGACTTCATGTCCCATGACCGCTGCCAATCCAGCCTCAGTCCGTGCCACTGGGAAAATCCCTGTATAGACTGCAATCTTACCTCCGGGCAATGCGAATGCATTCATGGTTTTATCATCTTTGATGACGATCACTTCCCACTGAAACTGCTGTGCCATTTCCGCATATTTTGAACGTTTCGCAGCCTCAATAATTCGTGCAGCAACCCGCTTCACTGGCTCAATCTCTCGCGGATCTTGCGACTGTCTAAGCTTGGGGTCGGTCTTCACCTGACTATAAGCCTGCGCGCCCATCTGCATTTCTTGTGGCACGGATGTGATCAGCAACTGTGACCGACCCGTATAGGGATTCGTCTCGCATCCGCTGACCGCTGTGAGTCCAAGCCCCGCTACCACCAACAGTACTCCACGCGAGAACGATTTCCATGTCCGCATCACACTTCCTCCAAGATACACACCAACCGTCTACATGCTTGAAAATTGACCGTCCCTTGAGGCTCCGTTAGATTACCGCGCCGCAATGAAAATCTCTACCAGGGCGACTGGCCTGTGACCACGACAACAGCAATAGCCAGATTAGAGCGGATCGGTATTGATGAGTCCGGCAAGGGAGACTATTTCGGTCCTCTCGTCATTGCCGCCGTCTTCGTCGACGCGACGACGCAGGCCGAACTAGCCCTCATGAACGTTCGGGACAGCAAGAAAATCTCCGACTGACGTATTCTCGACATGGCTCCCGATATCCGGATGATTTGCCCCACAGCATTATCGCGATCAGCCCACAGCGATACAACGAACTCTATGGGAAGATCAGGAACTTGAATCGCCTGCTGGCCTGGGACCATGCCAAAGCGCTGGAGACATTACTGGAAAAGGTTTCGTGCGGCCTCGCGATTGCAGACCAGTTTGGCGACGAGCAACTGATTCTGAATGCGCTACAAGAGAACGGGCGCACCATCATACTCGGGCAGCGGCATAAAACTGAGTCCGATCTGGCCGTGGCTGCGGCTTCGATCCTAGCCCGTGCCGAATTCCTGCTCCGATTGAAACGGCTCTCGGACGGGATCGGCACGACGCTGCCTAAAGGCGCATCACCCGCTGTTGAGCTGGCCGGACGGATGATTGTGAAGAAGCATGGGGAAGAACGCTTAGGGCCGGTTGCGAAGCTGCACTTTAAACGACTCAAACAGTACTGGGAAAAACGGACTAAACCGACTCCCCGATCTCAAGAATAGAGCTCTTGTCGGGATCGGGCCCCGAATGTGCCACCTCAGGAATTTGCCCATCCCAGTAGAGCATCCGACGACAATAGGGGCAGGTCTGAAGATCTTGCGAGCGCTTCACTTCTGAAATCAGTTGCGGGGCAAGTTGAAGGCGGCACCCGGCACAGGTTCCATCTTTAATCTCAGCGAGGGCTTGATCCTTCCCCGCCGTCTTAATCGCCGTATACCGCCTGAGTAGCCCCTTCTCGACATGGGCGGAATGGGCTTGCTGCTGTCCTTCAAGATCCGCTAACTCAGATGAGATCTTTGTCTCTAATTCGTCAGAGATCTTTTTCTCTTGAGTAAAGACCTTCTCGACAACGGCCAGCTTCTCTTGCGCTTCTTTGGCGGTCTGCTGTAGCTGCTCGATTTTCTCCATGCACAGCAGAATCTTTTCTTCGAAGTCGCCTTTCTTCTTGTTGGCCACCTCGATCTCAAACAAATGAGCCTGATATTCCTTGTTGGATTTCAGCTCAGACAGCCGTGATTTCATCTTTTCAGTATGGGCTTCGTGAACCTCAAGATCCTTTTCATGCGACCGCCGCTCTTTGACTAGAGTCTCTAGCGCAGCATTGGTCTCCAGGAGGAGCTGCTTGGCCTCTCGAAGCGGGGCTTCAACCGCGTTGAGTCGCTCGGGAATCTTTCGACGTTGATTATTGATCTCCATGATTCGGAGATCCAACTTTTGCAGTGCGATCAAGGGGGAAAGATTATAGTTCAACGCACTCCTCTAACTGTTGTTCTGCACAACGGTCTCAATCTATTGAGTTCTATGCCCCTGCTGGTGGGCCCACTAGGACTTGAACCTAGGACCAGCTGATTATGAGTCAGCCGCTCTAACCACCTGAGCTATGGGCCCGATCAGGCGGATGACTCTGTCGCGCCTGCCCCGCAGACAACAACGGGTGATTCTAGGCTGCACAGGGAGCGGAGTCAAATCACTCGGACCCCCCACATGGCATCAGAGTGTTTCCACGAAGCTGCGAAGCTTCTTGCTCCGACTCGGGTGGCGCAGCTTACGCAAGGCTTTGGCCTCGATCTGCCGGATACGTTCGCGGGTGACTTCGAAATCCTGACCAACCTCTTCGAGGGTATGGTCGGTGGCTTCGCCGATACCGAACCGCTTCCGCAAGACCTTCTCCTCCCGAGGCGTGAGCGTCTCTAGGGCACTATTGATCTGGCGCTGGAGGTCATACCGGATCGCCGCCTCCAGAGGAGACACGGCCTTCTTGTCCTCGATAAAATCGCCCAAATGGCTGTCCTCTTCCTCTCCGATCGGGGTCTCCAGCGAAATCGGCTCACGCGCAATCTTCAAGATCTTCCGGACTTTGTCCAGGGGCAGATCCATGCGCTCGGCAATTTCCTCCGGCGTCGGTTCACGCCCAAGCTTCTGGACCAGATGGCGGGAGGTCCGGATCAACTTGTTGATCGTCTCGATCATATGCACGGGGATACGGATTGTCCTGGCTTGATCGGCGATCGCACGAGTAATCGCCTGGCGGATCCACCAGGTCGCATAGGTGCTGAACTTGTAGCCGCGCTTGTACTCAAATTTATCGACCGCCTTCATCAGGCCGATATTGCCTTCCTGGATCAAGTCGAGGAACTGGAGACCGCGGTTCGTATACT
>JANYAJ010000488.1 GCA_025361385.1 Nitrospira sp. | reverse complement strand
GGACGGCACGAAGAGGGCGGCCTTTTTCCCAAACATCGCGGCCGCCATATCTTGCAGCCGATTGACGCTGGGATCTTCGCCGTAGACATCGTCTCCCACCTCCGCGCAAGCCATGGCTTTTCGCATGGCGTCGGTGGGTTTGGTGACAGTATCGCTGCGCAGGTCGATCATGAAATGTTCGTGAGCACGTTACGCGTTCGTTCGTCCGGCGCATTCTAGCAAATTTTCTCCTTGCGCGGGAGAGGCGGTCACGGCAGGATGCCGATCCATGGCGTGGCTTCGAGGCGTGCTCCCGTCGGTGACCGATCTAGAACCGGACGAAGCCGTCCCGGTGGGCTGGGCGTTCGTCTATTTTTTCTGTCTCCTCTGTGGCTACTACATTTTGCGTCCCGTTCGCGATGAGATGGCGATCCAGGGGGGGGGTGCAGCACCTGCCCTGGATGATGACGGCTACCTTTGTGACCCTCCTGCTAGTGACACCCCTGTTCGGATGGCTCTCCGCCCGCGTCCCGCGATATCGGTTGTTCTTGACGGTGTACGCATTTTTCGGGCTCAACTTGGTCCTGTTTTTCGTGGCGATGACGAGCCACCTGTCTCCGCAGTGGGCTGCCCGGGCGTTCTTCGTTTGGCTGTCGGTGTTTAATCTGTTCGTCGTGTCGGTGTTCTGGAGTTTCATGGCTGATCTCTTCACCCCCGCGCAGGGCGTCCGGTTCTTTGGTGTGATCGCCGCTGGCGGCAGTATCGGTGCGATGGTCGGTCCGCTACTCACCACCGGACTCACCTACGTCGTCCCGGTTCCGGCATTGCTGCTCATCTCGGGAGGATTTCTGGTTGCCTGCGGGTTCTGTATCTATCGGCTGGATCGATGGGCGATGGCGCGATCTTCGGGTCAGATCAGTCAGCAGAGCGAACCGATAGGCGGAAGTATCTGGGCGGGAGTCAGGTTGGTATTTTCGTCGCCCTATCTTCTGGGTATCTGTCTCTATCTACTCTTCCTGACGACGACCGCGACGTTCTTGTATCTGGAGCAAATGCGGCTGGTGAGTGAGCAGATTCCTTCTCCACAAGGGCGCACCCGTTTGTTTGCGCTCATTGATTTGGTGGTGAACGTGCTGGCATTCCTCGTTCAGATGACAGTGACGAGTCGGATGATCAGCCGGTTTGGGTTGGTATCGGCGCTTGTCGTGCTTCCCGTTGCGAGCGCCGTGGGGTTTGGCCTGATTGCCGTCATGCCGTCTCTCGTCGTCTTTGTGCTCTTTACCATCGTGCGGCGCGTCGGGGAATATGCCATCGCGAAACCTGCTCGTGAGATCCTCTTTACGGTGGTGAGTCGGGAGGAGAAATATAAGGCCAAGAACTTTATCGATACGGCGGTCTCGCGCGGGGGCGATGCGACAACAGGGTGGATCGTGAGTGGGGTAAAGACGCTGGGCGCCACGGCAGGGCAGATGGCATGGGTCCTGGTTCCGCTGGCCCTGCTCTGGGGATGGGTCGGGTGGCGCGTAGCTCGCGAAGAAGAGGAGCTAAGGCGTCAGAGGCTGTCGGGTGGCTTGTGGTAGGGGGCTGTTTACTGTCAGAAAAAACGCGTGTTATAGTCCCATGCTCGTTCTGCCGCATGGATAGCGTCGGATTACGTCTCACGTTTCACGAGGTTCAAGATGCCTGAAGTTCCAGTTAAGCTCTACATTGATAAGATATTGAAAGAGTGCCGTAATACTGTGCGTCATCTTGCGCTACTTTCTGGCCCTCTCAAAGAGAAAACCTTGCGTGCGATGGCGGATCGAGTGGCGGCTGACGAAGATATTATTCTGGCGGCGAACGAGAAGGATGTGGACGCGGTCGGGAAGTCGTTTGAGGCCGACGTGATGAAAGACCGAATGAAAGCGGCCGTCGCCCGCTTGCGCCTGACGCCAGACGATATCAAGGAGATGGTTGAGCGTCTCCGCATGATTGCGGACTTGCCAGAACCGGTCGGTGCTGTCACGTCACGATGGGAACGACCGGACGGACTACAAGTTAGCCGTGTTCGCGTCCCGATCGGCGTCATTGGCGTCATCTCAGAATTGAGTCCGCTCATTACGGTGGAGTCGATTGCGCTTTGTTTCAAATCGGGCAACCTCTGCGTGTTTCGTGGTGGGCCGGAATGGGGCTTGACGCAGCAGGCGATCGGGATCGGACTGCGCGAAGCCGCGGAACAGAACGGGGTGCCAGCTGGCGCATGGATCATCATCGACCGGCCTGAAAAAGAGGTGGCAGTCGAGCTGATCCGGTCCGGGAAAAGTCTCGATGCGATTATTCCGCGTGGTGGGGCCGGACTTCGCAAGGCCGTGGTCGAGCAGGCGAAGATGCCGGTGCTGTGCAACGACGGCGGGCTCACGCATATGTATGTGGATGCCGACACCGATA
>JANYAJ010000466.1 GCA_025361385.1 Nitrospira sp. | reverse complement strand
ATCACTCCGGCGTTGTCTCCTGATGGAAACTTCCTGGCGTTTGCCTCCAGCCACGAGGGCAATTCCGATCTCTATCGGTTGGATACCAGGTCGAAAGCGATCCAACGCCTGACATCAAATCCGGCCGGTGACTTGTCTCCTTCCTGGTCTCCGAACGGGAGAGAGCTGGTGTTTGTGTCGGATCGCGGGGGCGGGCCGCAGTTGTTCCTGATGGGGTCAGATGGCTCGAACGTGCGTCGTCTGACGTTTGAAGGCGACTATAATGCGGCGCCGGTCTGGTCGCCGCGCGGCAACTGGATCGCCTATGTCTGCCGGGCTCGTCGAGAGTATAAGCTTTGCCTCATTTCGCCCGACGGACAGAAGCGGATGCAATTGACGACAGGACCGGGCGTCGACGATTCACCCTCCTGGTCTCCGGATGGCCGGCATCTGGTGTTCAGTTCGACGGCCGATGGCAAGAGCCACATTTATATGATCAATGCCGATGGGAAGGATATCGAGCGGCTGACCTTTGAAGGGACGCACAATAGCGCGCCTTCCTGGTCTCCGGCATCGTGAGAGAAATCGTACGATTTCAGCAATTGAGTAAACGCAGGTCAACGATCGAGATGACTTAATTAGAAAGAGGAGAAGGATTTATGAAGAAGACATTGTGTGCCTGCGGCGTGACGCTCGTGGCGAGCATGGCGCTGATGAGCATGTCCGGCTGTTCCAAGAAGTCTGTGCAATCGGGCGGCGACTCCCAGGCCACTCAAGGCATGGCGAAGGGGGGGGGCGCAGGGAGTGCAGATACTTCCAAGTCCGGTGTCGGGAGCTTCCCGGACACGAGTCTTCAGTCCGGTGGCGGCGGACTTCATGGGATCAACAAAAATCCTTCGGAAGAGCGAGTCGGTGGCGGTACGTTGTTGGCAAAAGTCGATCCTTCCGGCAGCGACGGGCGGCAAATGGATGAGATCCGTGCCGAGCAGGCGGCTTCGGCTGCAGCGGGTTTGCGAGATGTATTGTTTGCCTACGATAGCTGGACCATTTCCGAAGATGGGCGCCAAGCGCTGAGCCGCGACGCCGAATGGATGAAGTCCAACTCAAGTGCGCAGGTCAAGGTCGAGGGACATTGTGACGAGCGCGGGACGTCCGCCTACAACCTGGTCCTCGGAGAGAAGCGGGCGAAAGCGGCGCGGAACTATCTGGTCGAACTCGGTGTCGGCGCCAATCGTTTGTCCGTGGTGTCGTACGGAAAAGAGCGGCCCTCTTGCAATGAACATACGGAGGCCTGCTACCAGCAGAATCGGCGCGGACATCTTGCGCTAAAGACCGGGAAGTAAGCGTCGCACTCGTTGTTGTGCCGGGGACGGCTCCGTTGTCCGTGAGGCGAGAGCAGGGAATTCCTTTATCGTCGTGGGTGAAATAATGTGGAACCATTCGGATACAAGGGGAGCTTGGACGACGATCAGTCTGGTCTGTGCGCTGCTGTCGACCGGCTGCGTTGCGCAAGAAGCTGATCTTAAACGGACGGAAAAGAGTCTTCAGCAGCGCATCAAGCAGACGAGCGATGAGTCGGCGCAGACCCGTGCGCGACAGAGTCAGGAAATTTCGGTGCTTCGGGAGCAGGAGTTGCCGCAGTTGCGCGGTGAATTGGAGCGGGCCTTGCATCAGGCCCAGGAGCTCCAGGGGAAGCAGGAGGACCTGAAGCAACGTTCGGCGATACTTGAACAGCAAACCAAGAAGTTGGAACAGCTGGCGGGGAAACTGGATACAGAGAACGCCAATCGCTATGCGCAGGTTCGGGAAAGCCTGAATGCACAGGATGTGAAGACCAAAGCGGATCGTGACCAGTTCAGAACCGAGATGAATAGCCGCCTCGACGACGTCAATAAGCAGATGGAGATTCTACGAAAAGAATTGATCGAGGCTGTGCAGAAGACCAACAGCGCACTCATGAAGAATGTGGATGCCCGCCTTGAGGAGCAGCGCAAGGCGGCGGCGGACAGTCAAAACCGCCAGGACCAACTGGCAGCCAAGTTCGCTCAGTTCAGTCAGTCCTTGACGGGGTTCAGGGATTCGTTGACAGGATTGAGTGAGCGGGTCAGTCAAGAAGAACAGACGAATAAAGCCGCGACTGCCCATATCAACGAGATGAATAAATCCGTGACCAGTCACTTAGGCGAGGTCAATAAGAGCGTTGCGTCTGTTGCGCAGAAGTTCGCGGCCCGATTCGATGAGCAGGACCGTCGTCTGGACGCCCTCTCCACAGCCGTCGATCAGGCGGCCCCGAACACACATGTGCGTGGGGGGAACAAGGCTGGGGCCCGTCAGCCAGCGTCGAAGACGGCTCCTCGATCGGCGCCGATGCCTTCGTCCGATACCGCAACAGTTGAGCCGGTTACGCCGTCGGCGGCACTTCCTGTGCAGGCCGAGGCATCAACAAGCGAATCCGAGGAGTCGCCGCGTCCACAAGTCAGCCAGAGCGTGGAGCATTCCGACAAACTCGAGTACGAACGGTTGCTAGCCCTCTTTCGTGATGGGAACCTCGATGGAGCCCGACAGGGGTTTGCCGCATTTTTACGTGACTATCCAAGCTCGGATCTGTCTCCCAACGCGCGGTATTGGCTGGGTGAGTCGCACTACGGCAAGAAGGATTATCGGCAGGCGATCGATTCGTACGATCGTGTCGAACTGGATTTTCCCCAGAGCGAGAAAGTCCCGGCCGCGATCTTAAAGAAGGGCTATGCGTACTTGGCGATGAAAGATAAGAAGCGCGCCTCTTCGGCCTTCAAACAGGTGGTGACGTTGTATCCACGGAGTCCGGAGGCAGGTAAAGCGTCCGATAAACTATCCCAGTTGAAGGAGTCGCGATAACCGTGATGCGCAAGAACATACAGTTTGTAGGGTTGGCGGTGATGACGGCCGGGGTAATGCTGTGGCTCGGTGGTTGTGCGAAACACGCCGCTTTTGATCCTGATCTTGCGACTTCGACACCGTCGACAAATGGTCCCGCAACTCGACAAAA
>JANYAJ010000551.1 GCA_025361385.1 Nitrospira sp. | reverse complement strand
CACCCAGCGCGAGTTGAACGCCATCGCGCATCGCCTGAACACGCGCCCGAGGAAATGTCTCGACTTTGCCACGCCCCTGGAAGTCTATGCGCACCTGCGCCATCATTCACCCGTTGCACTTGGAACTTGAAACCGCCCAGTGAAATAGTCGTGAGGTGTTGCGAGTCTTGCATCGTCGTACAGCCCGCTGCCAGCAAGGCCAGCGCAGCGGCTATCACGAGCATCCCTGGTCTGATCATGGCGTGTCCTCTTACCTAAAAGTGTAGAAGAACGTCCTCTCTCTTGCGGCCCTCGACGTCGCGTCGCATGACGCCTCCCTTTGGCGTCAGCGGGGCGCTTTGAATCGGTAGTTGAAACGGTTCCACGGCCAGCGGGGCGAGCTGACCCGGTGGGACATTGAATCGGGAATTCATCATACGCGCAGCGGCGTTGCAGCCCCTGATGTTTGAACAGGACGTTCTCTCGTCACATCTCCCGATGTCCGGCCCACAGGTCTCGCACTCGTCGTATTTGCGATAGCCAGCCGTGCACCTCATGACGTTGCCGATGCCTTCTTCTTTTCCGTTTACGATGGCGGTGCCGGATGATTTGCATGCCTGATCGTCCGGACCCTTTGGCCAGGGCGATACCTGGTACACCAATCAGTGCTGCGATCAATCCGACCGCCCTCATCCGTCTCTAAGCAGTCATGGTCATGTCCCCGTTACCGACACGTTCGACATCGTTGTACTCTTCGAGTGGTGCTGACGTGCCAGGTTTTCTTAACGAGTCTGTCCGGCAAGCTGCTTGCCACGTCCCCGGTACTGTTTGGCTGCGATTGACCTGTTAGCGCATGACTTCTCCGCCGGCCCCGCCGCGTACCCCTAGCTTCCACTGACAATCGCCGAGACAGGGGCTCCTTGGAGTCTTCGAGCAGACCGCAACATCTCAGACGAGGATCCGTCACAAGATCCTCCTGTTCCCTTACACGAACAAGACCATGAACCGCCGCTTGCACCACCGGCGCGCTTCGCAGATACTGTGTTGCTCGGTCCCTTTTGCAGCACGAACCCTGGCGCAGCCGTGAGCCTGTTTCCCTGGATCATCGCGCCTTGGGGTTTGGGGGCGAGTATGGCGCCCGGAATTACCCCTGGAGCTCTCATCCTCGGTACTGCACGCTCTGATCTGACCCTTCTGACGGCTTTGTCGGTTCGTCAGCCCACACCGTGGCGGTCCCGCCAAATTCGATTGCCATCGTGAGAAACGTCAAACCGAATACTCCCGAATATGTTGTAGACCAAGTCATACGTCCCTCCTGTCCATGTGATGAATAAATGGCTGACTGACCACCTGATGACCCCGCGAGATCAGGGCCTTCAATCACTTGAGATCCAAAGCCCCAACCAAGACCTAGCTGAAAGGGGATGCTGCTGCAGTATCCTCCGAACTGCGTTGGATGCTGTCGAAATTTAGAATGTCCCGGTTTCTCCATTCATTGTGTCCTCCAATCGTGGGTATTGATCGGACGGTGCTCGGCTTGTCACCCCTCATTGAATTACGGTTTCGCTATTTCCGTCGGATCAAAGGGACTCGGCTGCTCGAATGTCGCTTCTGGAGATACATTATCTTCAATGCCTCGACTGAGAATTTGCGTGTTCAATCCAGTGACCGTTCCCGTGAAGGGAGTTGCAATCTGGCATGTGAACTCACGAGAAGCCCCGGGGGGAGCAGCCCGAAAAAGCTGGCGCTACGGCCCGATGCCGGGATGGTCTTCACGTCGGTGCCGGTTGACGTGGTCGTTCTCACGGTGATGCCGGAGAGCGTGGGCACCATCGTTCCCACGTTGCCTTGATTGCTGTCCAGGTTGCAGATGGCGGTCTGTGTCTGATTGGCCTCGCAGGCGATACCTTCCTCGACGCCGACGACGTTCAGCGGTCCCCACAGCGTCATGTTGTACGTATTCACGCAGCCGAGCCCCATCGTGCCCCTTGCCGTGCGGCCGCTCCAGCGGACACGGCTATTAAAGGGATCGGGCTTGCCCATCGTTTGAAGAATCCATCCACGAAACGCGAAGACATCCGTGAAGGTCGCTTCGCCGGAGGGCATCTTGCACTCTGTACTGGAGATTGAGCCTTGCGAGGCGATCCCCCGCACCGTCGCCCGCCCGTTTTCGACCGTCACGAATCCTGAGCCGCTGTCGCCGGGACACAGCGAGGCCAAGGTGGTAGTGGTGCTGGCGGGGATATGAAACTTTGGCGCATAGGTGTCCGAAGGGATGGGTGCACGAAACGTAGCCGCCTGCCCTGGAGGCAACATGCGGACGTGATCGATCGACGCGAGCGTTCCCAACAGGCCTGCGTGACGGAAATCTCTCGGCACTCCCACGGTTTGAATGTAGGGGCTGATCGTAAAGGGCCGCTCCAGTTTGATTAACGCGATGTCGTTGGCCTGATCCATACTTGGAGCGTACTGCGGATGGATGTACACGCCCGGGTTGGGACGTTGCTCACTGATGGGGCCCCGGGTTTCCGTGCTTACCGCGCGGGTATATGGATCGGTTCTGACATAGGTGACCTTGCCGAACCCGATTCCCGGCGTCACACAGTGGGCGGCGGTCAACACCCATTGGAGGTCGACGAGCACGCCTGCGCAGCCGCCCATTCTTACGACCCAGGGAAATTGGAAGTCGGGCTCGGCGGCGCCGCCCACAACGGGCAACGGACCGGTGCCTCCCGAAGAGGGTGTCGGTTGCGAGGGGGCGATCGGTGAGAGCGCCCGCTGATCTTGGAGTACCGAGGACTTATCGATCTGCTTGGCAGGAGCCGGTGCCGGCTGAAAGATTTCCAGCTGTCGCTGATCGCGAATCACGGCGCGCTCCTGGACTTCGC
>JANYAJ010000548.1 GCA_025361385.1 Nitrospira sp. | reverse complement strand
TGCCTTGGCGGATCCACCAGGTCGCATAGGTGCTGAATTTGAACCCTTTGCGGTATTGATAACGTTCGGCCGCTTTCATCAATCCGATATTGCCTTCTTGCACGAGGTCCAGCAGCGTCAGTCCGCGGCCGGTGTAATGTTTTGCGACATCCACAACGAGCCGTAGATTGCAGCGCACCAATTCGTCCTTGGCCTGCTCGAGCAGGACCCGAGCAGAGCGGAGGGTGGCTAACCCTTCCTTAATTTGTTTGGCGATGGTCGCTGGAAGCTTCTGCTCTCCCGTTCCCTGGTTGATCATCTCAGCGAGCCTCTGCTCGGCTTTATCGATCGCGCTGGCTGAGAGTCCGCTCAAACCTTTGACCATCTGGAGTGTGTGTTGCGCCTCAAGCACCGAGGCGGTTCGCGTGAGTTTAGGGAAGACTCGGAGAGTCTGGCGTAAGGTCTTCCGAATCGTGCTCGTTCCGGAATCGATCTTCTTTGCCAGCTCGACCTCTTCTTCTCTGGTCAAGAGGGCTCGTTCGCCGAAGGAGCGAAAGTAGAGTGATTCTAACATGAATGGACCGCCGCTCACCGCGGTACGAGTCGCCGTCTTCACTGGCTCCTCTGGTTGTTCCTCTTCAGAGGTGTCCTTGCCGATCACATCTAACAGGTCGCTCGCTTCGGGATCGTCCGCGTCAACGTCCTTTGCCATCGTAACAAGTTCTTCCGGCTCAGGGGTTGGGAATAGATTCTTTTTCATGTCGTTGCCCCTCCTCCGATTTTCTGATGTGTTGCTCCGCATGATCATGACCTCAATGCGTTCCAGTTCTTGTGTTCCATTCTATGAGAGACAGCGTTTCGTCAAACGATTCATGCTGAATCCTGTGCGGATGGGCTGCTCTCTTGCCTCACTACGGAGCAAATCCTGTGCTGGATTGTTCATGAGAATGGCGGATCGCAATCCTATGGAAAAGGCTGCTCTATTAGAGTGGCTTAATGAGGATTTCGGAGAGGGAGTGAGGCAACCTTGCTGCAGGTGTGTAGTAGTGGCAATCAAGCAACAGGCTGAATCGCCACATCTTCTTCTGGGTCAGCTCTTTCGGGAAATGGGAGATCCTATAATGGGAGGTGAGAAATTTGTGATGAGATTGTTCACTGCTACGCGCTCAACGAGTGTCAGGGCCTCGCGCTCTGGTCATACGTGCAAGCAGTTTTTCAAGAAGACTCATGGTGGAGATCAGAAATCCCTCCTGGCAGCCGTTTGTTTGGTTGAAAACCCGGCACAGCACTTCTAGAATGAGCCCCCATGTCACAATTTCAATCGGGCGAACGTATTCATTTGGTCGATAAAAAGGGGCGGCAGTATGCCCTGACCCTCAAGGCTGGAGATCGCTATCAGCTGAGTGGTCATAAAATTGCGCACGACGATCTCATCGGAAAGCCCGATGGTTCTCTCGTCACGCTCTCCGGTAATAAGACGATGTTGGCGCTGAAGCCGACGTTCGGCGACTATGTGCTGAAGATGCCACGGGGCGCGCAGGTGTTGTACCCGAAGGACCTGGCGCTCATTCCCATGTGGGCGGATGTCTATCCCGGCGCGCGCGTGTTCGAAGCGGGGACAGGCTCAGGGGCCTTGACGATGGCCCTCTTGCGCGCCGTGGGCCCGCGGGGCGTCGTCGTGACATACGAAGCCCGCGAGGATTTCGCGAAAACGGCGATGACGAACATCGAACGGTATATGGGCCCGATGCCCAACCTTATCTCGCTTCGTCGGAACGTGTACGAGGGGATCGGCTTGCTCGACGATGGCCTGCCGTTCGATCGTCTCGTCCTCGACCTTCCTGAGCCATGGCAGGTGGTCCCGCATGCCGCGCAGGTTCTTCGTCCCGGCGGCATGTATCTGAGTTTTGTTCCCACCGTTCCTCAAGTGGTACAGACGGTTGAGGCCCTTGAGAAAGCGATGGTCTTTGGCATGATTGAAACGTTTGAGTCGCTGTTGAGGACTTGGTCGATTCAGGGGCGTAGCGTACGCCCGGATCACCGAATGGTCGCCCATTCAGGCTTCATTACAGTGGCGAGGAAAATCGAGTCGGGTTTGTGGCCTACTGCTCAAGCGGTTGAGGCTACGGACGAGGCCAGTGATGCGCATGAAGAGCGAGAGGACGACGGGCGATGAATCGATTGCAAGGAAAGGTGGCGGTCGTCACAGGAGGCAACGCGGGTATCGGTGAAGCGATCGCGAAAGCCTTTGCGTGCGAAGGAGCATCGGTCGTGATTACGGGGAGACGGCAAGGAGAGCTGGACCGAGTCGTGAGCGACATTGTGAAGGCGCAGGGCAAGGCCGTTGCCGTTGCCGGATCGGTCACAGATGAACGCCATGTCCAGGAGGCCGTGTTGGTGGCGGTGCAGCAGTTCGGGCGGCTCGATATCCTCGTGAATAATGCCGGAATTGGGGATTTCGGGAAGCGTCTGCATGAGATCGATGATACAACCTGGGCGCAGGTTCTCGACGTCAATCTCACCGGGGTGTTTCGGATGACGCGAGCGGCGCTGCCGCAGATGTTGAAGCAGGGGCAGGGCGCAGTCGTCAATATTTCCTCCATCGCGAGCCTCGTCGGACTTCCTACATTGCCGGCCTATGCTGCGTCCAAGGGGGCGCTCGATGCCATGACCAGAGCCATCGCGGTTGACTACGCCAAGGAGGGCATCCGCTGTAACGTGGTGAACCCAGGACTTATCGATACGCCGATGGCCGCTCCGCTGATGAGCAACCCCGAGCAACTGGACCCGATTCTCGCGCACTATCCTATCCGTCGAGCGGGAAAGCCAGAAGAGGTGGCTAACATGGTTCTCTATCTGGTTTCCGACGAGGCAGCCTGGGTTACGGGCGGGACCTTTCCGATCGATGGAGGGATGACGATCTCGTGAGTCGGCGTCCTTTGCGAATGGTCAACTCCACCGCCGTTGCGATGGGTGCCTATCTGTTCTTCTGAATCAGCAGCAGTCGTGAGTTCTCGACCTATGGACATCAACGCACAGACTCAGTTCTGCGGTGTCATCGGTAATCCCGTCGAGCATTCGCTTTCGCCGGCGATTCATAATGCCGCGTTTCAGAAACTCGGGCTGAACTTTGTGTATCTGGCCTTTCGCGTGGAAGCGATCGGCGATGCGATTCGGGGGCTGCGCGCGTTGGGTAACTTTCGCGGTGCCAGCGTGACAATCCCTCACAAGGTTGCAGCCGTTCCATTTCTTGACGCGGTGGAACCAACTGCACGTCATATTGGTGCGATCAATACCATAGTGGCTGAAGGCGGGACCCTCACAGGGTATAACACCGATGCGACCGGCGCGTTGCGCGCGCTTCGTGAGGGCGGGGTTGCCTTGAAAGGGCGTCAGGTCGTCATGCTTGGATCCGGAGGCGCAGCTCGCGCGATTGCCTTCGCGCTAGGGACTGAAGTTGGGATCACTGGCTTGAGCATACTAGGAATCGATGATCGGGAACGCACCGCCTTGGCCGGCGGTCTCCAGTCGAAGACTGGAATGACCGTGCAGGCATTGCCTCTAGACGAGGAGACATTGCGAAAAGTTCTGCCAGACGCGCATGTGCTGATCCATTGCACCCCGATGGGCATGTCGCCCAACGTACAGGGAACTGCTGTGCCGACGACGTTGCTGCATGCGGGATTGACGGTCATGGATATCGTCTATAATCCTCGGGATACCCAGTTGCTGAAGGATGCAAAGGCGACAGGTTGTCGTACGATTCCCGGACTCGAGATGTTTCTTCATCAAGCCGCCGCTCAGTTTGAATTGTGGACCAATCACACTGCCCCAACTGATGTGATGCGCGCCGTCCTGGAGTCTCGTTTCTCATGAACATCGTGCTGATTGGCTATCGAGGGACCGGCAAGAGTACGGTGGGCCGACTGCTGGCGGCGCGGTTGGGGCGAACGCTTGTGTCAACCGATGCGGAGATCGTCGCGCGCGCGAAACGCGCGATTCCTGAGATCGTTGCCCAAGAGGGCTGGGACTACTTTCGCGATCTGGAGTCCGATATCTGCAGGGAACTGGCCAGCCGTGACCAGTTGGTGATCGATACCGGCGGCGGGGCCATTCTCCGCCCACAAAACGTAGAGGCATTGAAGCAGAGCGGCACGTTGTTTTGGCTGACGGCCTCCGTCGAGACGATCTCAACACGAATCGGCGGTGATAATCAGCGCCCCTCATTGACTGGGACGAGGTCGTTTATTGATGAAGTTGGGGATGTGTTGCGAGAGCGGACGCCGAAGTATCAAGCGGCCGCTGATCATGTCGTTGCGACGGATGATCGATCGATCGATCAACTGGTTGAGACGCTCCTCACGTTGGTGTGAGCAGGCTCGACTCCTGTTGTCGGTATGTCTGGATTATGGCTGTGCCATTGTCCTGTCCTTGACAAGATCTCCTTCGAAGTGTTTGAAATAGCGCATGCGCCCGTAGCTCAATTGGATAGAGCATCGGACTTCGGATCCGGGGGTTGGGGGTTCAATTCCCTCCGGGCGCACCACACCATCGAGTGAAGCCTCAGTACATAATCATCGAAGTATCAGTGGCTTGCAAGTGCCTTTCCGGTCTTTTTGAGCGGGTTATCCCCCACCAAAGCTGCATAGATTTCCCTGCTCCTCGGCAGTATCCTTACATGAAGAAGTAGGATGCATGGGGGGCTGAATATGGTGCTATGCTATAGGCGTGGTTGTGCTGAGTCTCT
>JANYAJ010000347.1 GCA_025361385.1 Nitrospira sp. | reverse complement strand
ACCCGTCACAGGCTTGGTGTCCTTCTCGGAAGTCTCTCGTTGGACCAGTACACGCACGGCCCGTTGAATCCCGGTCGACGGTTCGGACTGTGCCACATACACCTCATGCAACTGCACATTCAGCTGCGTCAATTCCTCCAGCTCCGCACGACAGGCCGCACAGGCTGAAAGATGCTGGTCAACGTGACGACGCTCATCCTCCTGGAGGGTGCCATTCAGATACCAAGGTAAAAGGGCTCCCTCAGCATGGATGGGATGATCCTGTGAATCTGGTTCTACCATTTAGACTCGCTCATCCTGGGCAAGTTGCTGAAGATGATGTTTGAGACGTTGCTTGGCGTAATACACGCGGGTTTTGACCGTATTGGTCGGGATCGACAGCAGCTCCGCAATCTCTTCATACGGCAGCTCTTCGTAAAACACGAGACGAAGCACCTCCTGATGCTCCCGCGAGAGTGTCTGCAAGGCGAGCTGCGTTAACGAGGTCACTTGCTTCCGATTGACCGACTCCGCAGGACCTTCTTGACCATTGGGCAATTCTAGCGCCTCATCCAACGCTACATCATGATAATGGCGCCCGGTGCGCCGGAGCGCATCCAGCGCCTTATGCCGCGCAATCCCGAAAATCCAGGTCGACACACGCGAAGAACGGGAAAAGCTTCCGGCGCCGCGCCATACTGCCATCATGGCATCCCCCACCACTTCTTCTGCCAGCGTGGGATCGTAGACCAGGGTGCACACATATTGATAAACGCGTTTCTCGTAGAGTTGATAGAGGCGTTCAAACGCTGCGGCGTCATGGCCGGCCACTGCGGCCAGTAGATCAGGGTCTGAGACATCGTGCCAGTGAGTCGCGTCCATAGCGTCATTCGTTCAATGTGGAGAGAGGAGCAGGACCGAATCGCGCCCTTGCTCTAACACATTTGTCCCGGCCCCTCAATAGGACGAGGTTTGATTGACCCTCCTTCGAGGCCAGTCTACAATGCCCATGAACCTTCCGCCGACGCGCCTCGACCTACGGGACAAGAGCACGGAGATCACCGATGATGCGATATGGACGAATGAGAACGCTCAGAATATATCAACAAGGCATGACGATGGCCCTCGTGGGTACCCTCCTCCTCAGCTCCTGCGCAGCCGCGCCGTTCCTCGTCCCAATAGCCTTTGAGTTTGCAAAGAATCTCTTCCAAACCAGTCTGTCCAATTACGGATCCAAGCATCGCGACAACCTCAGCAATCTCGTGAATCGCATGGCCAGTCCCTATATGCAGGGCCTTCCTCCGACGGCAATGGCAGGGCCTGGTATGCCGGGTCAACTGGGACCTCAAGGCCAACCGGGATTTCAAGGCCAGCCTGGTTTTCCCGGGCAACCAGCGCCTCAAGGACAGCCGGGCACGTCCCAACTACAATATCCCGGGCCACAGACCTACCCTGGACAAGCCGGCGCCTACGATCCGAATAATCCCTATGGAGCCGGCGCTCAGAACCCTGGTGCCATGGCCTATCCAGGCGGCGCACAGGCCAATCCCTATGGAGCAGCCCCCGGCTATGCCGGACAGCCAGGCATGCCCCAACAGCAATATCCCGGGCAGCAGACGTACCCAGGCCAACAAACCAGTGCCTACGACCCGAATAATCCCTATGGAGCAGGGGCGCAGAATCCATACGGACAGCCAGCCGCTCCCTATGGAACACCATCGCCGTACGGGCAGTCTCCAAATCCCGCCGCCGCTCAGAATCCGTACGGGTCGCAAAACCCCTATGGCAACAGCGGGTACCAAACACAGCCGGGCCAACAGAACCCCTATGGTTCGACCAATCAACCGTACGGAACGTCGAATCCCTATGGCACACAAAATCCGTATGGAAACACTGGACTGCCTGGTCAGCCAGGTCAGGCCAATCCCTATGGAAGCACCAATCCGTATGGAGGGGCGGCGTCTCTGCCACAAGCGGGTTACGATCCGAATAATCCCTATGGGGCTGGCGCAGCAACGCAGCCAGGTTATGGCCAAGCGCAGCCAGGATATGGCCAGACACAGCCAGGATACGGCCAGGCACAATCTGGGTATGGCCAAGCGCAGCCCGGATATGGCACTCCATCGCCGTACGGAGCTCCACCACAACAGCAACAGCCGCCGCCGCAGGCATATGGCGGATATGGTGCAGCTGGGCAACCTCAGCCGTACGGGGGACAACCCTACGGAGGAGCCGGGATCTATCCTCGTGGAGTGCCTGCTGATCCAGTCGCCATCGATGTGGCGCTGATTCGTCAGAAACAAACCGCCAAAGGCAAAGAAGTCGTGTTGATGAACGATGGCGACGTACTCACAGACGGTGGTGGGAAAAAAGACGCCGGAGACAAGTTCAAGTTGGTGGTACGCACAAGCTGCGATTGTTATGTCTATATCGTCTCAATCGATGGATCAGCGTGGGCGGAACCGGTCTTCCCTGCCAAAGCGGGCACGACGACAAACCCGGTGAAAAAGGATCAAGAAGTGGCGTTTCCAGAAGGGCCCTACTGGTTCAGTCTCGATCAGATAAAGGGAATTGAAACATTTTATGTCGTCGCCTCGGCGAATCGCCGAGCAGACTTGGAGGAGAGCCTGGCCAAGATGGCGGCTGAAGTACGTCCCACTAGCACTATCGTGGCAAAAGTCGAAGAACCGCCTGTTATTCCACGAGGCGTGGGCGCGACGAAAACTCGGGGAATAATCACAGTGAAAGACGAAACCGGCAGCGCCACACAAGTGACCCCGCTCTCGTATATGGCCAGTCAGCCAGGGCAAGATGTGACCGTCACCCGCTGGTTTAAACACGAATAAGTGAGAGAGGGATATCGCTATGCACATCTCCCGTAGATTGATCGGGATCACGGTGGGACTGATCTTCTCGAGTTCGATCGCGATGGCCCAAGTATTTCCCCCTCGCCCGCCGCAGCCGGCTCCGGCGCCCTTTCCTGTGCCCGCTCAACCACCAGCGCAGATGCCTGGACAACCAGCCATGCCACCGCAATCCAGCGGACCGCCTGGATCCATCACGAAGGTCATTCCCTTTACGGTGATTCTTGGAGACCCGACAAAGTCGTTTATCCAGCTAGGCAATATGCGAAGCCCGCTAGACACGAATTTTTCCCTGGGTCGTGGCCTTGCGGGACGCATTGCGCTGGAAAAATACACATACGAAGCCGGGAACGGGCAAAAGTCATTCATCCATGTCACCGGGGCATCGAACCCTCCCATTGTGACGACGGAAGGCGTGGAACTCCGACTCCAGTTCATCATTCCGGTCATCCAGTTCAAAACATACTATAAAGACTATACGGGTGAGGGAGACAGTGCGCTCAGCGATCTCGTGGCGGAGAAGGTGCTCATTGATGTCTTCCTGACACCGACCATCGATCAGCGAGCATTGCCGACGTATCACTCCCTTCGCATTGCCGTGACAGGGGCCGTAAAAGAAGCGGAGAAATGCACGCACTTCTTCGATGTCATTTTCCCGGTGAATATTTGCAAAGCCGCGGTCGACTACTTCAAACAGATTCAGCCCGCGTTGGAGAACGGCATGCGGGAGTTGCTGCTCCAACCCCAAACTCGCATGCAGTTTGAGCAACAGGTCTTTCAGCTCGTGCGCGCCGATCTGTTAACCAAGGCCGGCATCAACCCCATGAGCCCAGCCAGGATCGAGATCCTGCACTCCGAGTTCCAAGGAACTGACTTTGTGGTAACGTACCTGCCGCGTCCGTAGCGGATGAGGGTTAGTACAGAGCACAACGCGACATGCGGAGGTCTATGAAACGGCAGCGATGGGCCATCGGTGTATTCGTATGGAGCCTGGCATTTGGAATGCCCATTGCGGCAGGGGCAGAGATTCCCTCAGTGTTCGTTGAGCTCTCGCAGGCGGTGCATTTCCTCGATACCCAAGGACAAGATCTCGTCGCAGCTTCCGGAACCTACCGCGTGGAAGCTCATGAGACATGGCTTACCTTAATACCAACAGATGGCAAGTCTGTACTCCAACTTGCCACAACAGCCGGAACACACGAGGAGGCCCTCACCGCACCGCTGGCCCTGTCAATTCCTCTTGGGACGGACGAACATCATCTTGTGTGGCTTCAGCCTGGAGGCACCACACTGGACGCGAAGGGATCGCCGAGCGGGATACTGAGCAGGGGGCCAGCCCTTGTGTCGGCCACGGCATTGAAGAAATATACGAGCGCAACCTCGGTCGTGGGGACGATGGTTCCAACCAAGCCCTGTTCAGTGTCTGCTCGGCCGGCAAATATTCTGGCAGCCCAGCCGGTTCCCCCCACGCATTACATCACGATCTCTCCTCTGACATTGGCGAGCAGCTTGCTGTTCGAGAATGTCAAAACAAACACAGGAGCGCCGATTACGCCGATCGCCGTCGACGAGCAAAGCAATATTCTGGGGACGATGCTCACGTTGACTGCGCCGTCGGGCACCTATGCCACAAGATTGGCCGCGCCGGTGCAACTGCCGGACGGCGCCATGATCCGTGAAGTCGCAGTTTTGGCCTACGATGTCATTGATGAGGACATTCAGATTGGGCTTCTGGGCCACAGACTGAGTTTGGGAACGACCACCATGGGATCCCAACCGCCTGGTGACTCTCTCATCGACGTCAATATGAGAAGTGAGTGCGCCTCGAGGTTCGGAAGCACATTCGTCGCCGCAAGCAACTTGGCCATTCCCGTCGTCAACCGCGACATGGGCTATCTGGTATATGTTTTCATGACGGCCAAACCGACCCCCGGCCATAAGATCAGTCCGATCCGGATTGGGTATACCCTACAATAGTTTCGCCGCAACCCACGTAATCTTCCCGTTCACCTCTCCCGCGCCTGGAAACTCGTGGTGGCCACGTATCCATCGACTGCCCTGCCCATCAGTTTTAAGGAGGCAGGCAGAAGCCCGCATGCCTGGCCAGTAAGAAAACATGACCGTTCACGGTCATCAGAATGAGCGGGCCCGCGGCAGGAGTCCTGCCGCGGGCCCTACAAGATTCGACCGAATGACCTACTGGGTCAGATGAAATTGCTGATGCCAGACGGTTAATTGTTTGCCGTTGTATTTTCCCAGCAAGAACACCGTCGGTCGATTAGGACTGGTCGCGTCGAAATAGTTGGCAAGGAACGCCATACAGCTGCTGTTAGGAGCCGGGCCAGCCGGATCGCCGAAGCGGAATTGGAGGCGGGAGTCGGTATACTCGAGCACCTGAAGCGCCATGTTGCATTGACCGATAGTGGGCGCAGACCCACCGGCGATTTGTTGCGAAGGATTCATCAGGCCCGGCACGGAGAGTTCATAGGTGAGACCGGCTACACCTGAAGGGCGAAGGTGCAAGCCGTTGATGGTGTGGGTGACACGCAATGCGAGCGGAAAATTGGGCAAGGACGCCAGCACTGGCCCCGGCACAACTGTGACGGGAGTCGGCCCGCAGCCTGTGACGCCATTCTTCGTGCCGCAGAGCTCGCCGCCGAATACAGTAGGAGGCGGCACCACGCCTACCTTCGTTTCATCGGAAGACAGCAGGCTCAGTTGCGGAACGGGAATTGTGCCGATGCGATACTGGCCCACCAAGTTGCTGCCCTCCACAACCAACATCCGACCCACCCCGTATCCGGGATAGATGGTGTTATTCGGCAGAATAGTCGGTTGCATAAAAAATGGTTCGCCGAGGCCAAATTGTGTATTGGGGTGCATGCCAACTTTTGCGATCTTCGGTCCACCCAAGCGCCAGGTTACGGGATTTGGGGCAAACACGTCTCGACTGTTGGTTGGGTTCGTTTCCGAGTGGAAGCTCAGGGGACCGGTCACGGGATTCGACGGTGCTGGATCTGGAACGATATCGGTATAGGCGGCTTTCCCGTCCGGAGTGGCAGCTCTGAAGATCTCTTTATACAGACTCGTTCCGACCACGAATGTCAGTCGATCGCCGGAAGGCGATGCGATCGGGTTGATGAGGTCGAAGTAGTGATAGGTCTGATATTGTCCGTTGGGTGTTCCAATTAAGGCCAGCGTTCTCGTCTCATACTGGGGAACCCCACTGCCCCCCGCGTTGGTCCTCACTGACTCGCTTAAACGCAGATGCGAGACGCTGACTCCACAAACAGTGACGAGATCGCCTTGACTGAATATTTCCGGCACGACACGTGTGGTTTTGGAGGCCGGGTCGAAGACTTCGTAACTGAGTTCCAATGTCCGCGGCGTCCCACCTCGGTGATAGACCACTAGGGGCATCCCAACAGCACGAAGGTCTGCCGGAATCGTCAGCCAAATTTCCGAGGAAGATTGGGTGGCCATCGGCAAGACGGTTTCGCCAATCTTGGCGACAAAGCGCGCAGGGTCCAGGCTGCGGCCTTGAATAATGAGCTGCCGGCCTGCGGGAACCTTTTGTTTAGGCTGCCAGTCCACGACGTCAGGAATGGGATCTGGCCCGAACTCTTGCGGAAGAACAGACTGGCCCATGAATTGTTTGCTCGTCAGGTTTGGAGCCAACGGTTTTAACAGTATCGGCGCGGTCATGACGGGAGCTGGAGGAATGGCCCCGGCACAGGGGTCTGGAGGGGGCATCGCGAACAACGTGAGTTGGGTCGGCCTCAGCACCTGCACCGATTGCTGTAATGCCATGCGAGAGATCATGGGTGACGATGCGGCGCGGGACTGGACTCCACTGAGCGAGCCGGAAGCATCCAGGGCCTCTCCGCTCGGTAACAACAGCGCAATGTGGCGGGTGTCACCCCCTTCCGGCGCGACCAGCGCTAAGGGACCGCGCAGCTTGAAGTCGTGGGTCGTCTGGCCGGTTTTGACCGTGGCCATGCCTGTGGTATCCACGGCCTTCAGCGTGAGTCCTTCCAGCGCCGCACGTTCCACACGATAGGTGCCTGCCTCCACGACCAGATCCGCTCCCTCAAGGCTCTGAAAGTGAACGGCTTGCGGAAGCGTGACGATGGTCGCATCGACGGCCTGACTGGCATCCTGCGATGGCGTCGCACAACCGGCCACATACAGCAGCATCACAAGAGCGAATCCCCTGCCCACGTTTCTCATACCGGCCTCCTCATCGTTGAACATACCCAGTCGCTCGCGGCCACGATCGGCCACCCTGCCAGTCTGTCGGCCTATCGGTTCCAGACGTTCAAAGCCGTGCGAGTGTAGGTCTCCCCCCGAGAGCCTGTCAATCCAAGAGGGGGGCCATGAACCTTCCCAGGATACGCTGCGACTCAGTCTCAGCAACTGTTTACAGAAAAGCCCTCGTGCTATACTGCGCGCCTGTTGCCGGAATACTGCTCCACGATCGGCCAAACGAGGCAGTCGATTTGACTCGAAGACAATACCTACAACCGCATTGGGCGATCGTGGCGAGGGCGCTGAAGCGGCATGCCGTGATCGGGTGGCTGGTGATCCTCTGGCTGTCGATGGTGGTCGTGAGTCCATCGGTTCTGGCTGAGCAGCCGCAGCGCAGTGTGACGATCGTCCCAGCAACAGCCGGCAGCGTACCGATCGTGGGTGACTATTGGGCACTGGTCATTGGGATCGACCAATACAAACATGCCCCCAAGTTGGAAAGCGCTGTGCGAGACGCCAAAGGAATACGGGACGTATTGATTGCACGTTATGGATTCCAAAAAGAGCATATTGTCGAGCTGTACGACGCGCAAGCGACCGGGCCAAAAATTCAGAATGCGTTGTATCGCCTGGGCCGCGACGTCGGTAAGGACGACAGCGTTCTGATCTACTATGCGGGTCATGGCCAATACGAAGAAGATGGCAAACTCGGCTGGTGGGTGCCGGTGGAAGGCGAGCCAAAGGAGCCTGGGACCTTCATCACAAATGCGTCTATTCGGGACTACATCAACGGCATGAAGGCTCGGCATGTGTACTTAGTGGCGGATTCCTGTTTCAGCGGCACATTGTTTGGGACGAGGGCGCTGCCGCCGATCAACGATCAGTGGTACGCGCGGCTCTATCAGAAACCGTCACGCTGGGGCCTCACGTCCGGTGGAAAAGAGCCGGTGGCGGATCAGGGCAAAAACGGCCACAGTGTGTTCGCCTACCATTTCATTTCACTCCTGCAAGACAACACCGATCCCTATTTGGTGCCGAGCCAGATTCACACAAAGTTGGCCCCCCTGGTGGCCAACAACTCGGAGCAGACGCCGCAGAGCGAGCCGATCAGGGGCGCCGGGGATGAAGGCGGGCAGTTTGTCTTTCGTTTAGCCTCTGCCGCTGTTAGCCCGCTGCCTTCTTCTGCGAATAGCGGCAGCTCGTCCGACGAGATCGCGCGAATGAGGGCTGAACTGGAGGCGCTCAAAAGGCAAGTAACCAAACCGGCGGAGGCGTCAAAGCCGATCGAACTGGCGAAAGCGCCCGCGTACGATACCGTGCCGAAGAAGCCCCGGATGATGGTCGTTGTGGCCGAACGCCATGTGGGAGCCGCGGTGACCGATTCGTCCGGAGAAGCAGAGATCATACGGCTGCTCCTCCAGAAAGGTTTCACGGTCGTTGATCAGGCGCAGGTGCGGAAAATACACGAGGGAGACCAGTTGAAGCAGGTGCTGGACGGTAACATCACGGCAGCCCAGTTGCTCGGGCGGCAGCATGGCGCCGAGGTGCTCATCCTCGGCGAGGCGTTCAGCGAAAGCGCATTGCAGGGAGTCATGATGGGGGGCATGGTGTCCGTGCGGGGCCGGCTGCAAGCCAAAGCGATCAGGGCGGACACCGGAGAAATTCTTACTGCGGAAGAAGCGGTTGCGCCAGCCCTCGATGTGTCCGAGCAAGTCGCGGGCAAGAAGGCCATTTCAAAAGCGGTCATAAAGTGGATGGATAAGGCACTGCCGATGATTCTGGAGCAATGGACGAAATAACTGGCGGCAGGAACAGACGCTCAGTGAGCGTCTCAGGACTAGCGCTGTGTTTCAAGATTGCTGTCAGCGGACTCATGCCAGATCATTTGACATCGGCGAGACCGCTAGATAGCATCGGCGCGTTTTACGGCATGTGCCGTCTGGGTTTCACAGGAGAATACCACCATGCAATCCGTCCGGTTTCGAAGTCTGTTATGTCTCGGCCTGCTTGGTGTAATCAGCCTCTTCGGCTGCAGTAACCTCTCGGTAGCCGTCGGACCAAAAATCACCCAGGCGGACCTGCGAAAAATCAAGAAGGTGGCGATCCAGTTGGATGCCGGCGGTTTCGCTGGCATGCCAAATTTTGGCGGATTCAGAATGCTGGGCGGGGGCGGCAGCACGGAGGCCTTCAGCGACCACTTTGCCGTCGAGTTGTTAAAGCTAGGCATTGATGTGGTTGAGCGCACTCAGCTGGACAGGGTGATGAAGGAGCAGGCGCTGAATCTTGGCGGCGTTACGGAGACCGAGAAAACCATCGCCGCCGGGAAGATTCTCGCCGTAGACGCGTTGATTACCGGCACGGTCGGCATGGGTCAGACATACTCGATGGGATATGTGATGGGCATCGGGGCAGGCATGCATGAGGTTGTGGGCAATGCCAGCATTCGGATGATTGACGTCGAGAAAGGGAATTGGCTGCTTGTCATTACCATGTCGGACGGCAAGGATTCTGTCCTGGATACAGCAAAATCCTTTGCCAAAGCGTTGAAGCAGAAGATTGAAGGCTCGTAAGGGATGGCCCCACCTCATCAAGCGAGACGATAGCAGAGTAACTGCTCGTGTCGTTCGATAACGATAGTACGGCGTGCGGCTTCGATTTCGCACAACACTCCCGGTGAGGAACCATGCCTCGCTGTATAAGCAGCGCAACAACCGCACTGTAGTTCAAGGCCAACCGGCACCGAGGCCCTTTCGATGGCATTCTTTTCACATCGATCATTTCTCCACCAGCATGCCCTGCTCGAATTCGTGCGCACTCGAGACGTCGAGGCAAACAAGAATCCAACATATCACGGTCAGCGAGTTACAAAGCGATGTGATCGATTAAGCTCCAAAACTGACCGAAGGCGGCCAGAACCCGACCGTTCGCCGCGAGAGCTTGAAATGCGACGTTACGGTGTATTGATTGAAGAAAGAGAGAGAGGCATTTCTCTAGAGACGATCTTGCCATACAACCGAAAGGGTGACGCCTTCGTCTCTACGGCCCCAAGAACGAAGGCATAGTGTGCTGGTGTGACAGACCGACCCTCAGAAGGCCCAATTTGAACTATTGTCATGAAGGTTTCGACTTACCGGATTAGGTGACGTACAGACCATATGCGTAATTCTGGATGAAGGAGGAGAGCATGAAGAGTTGTAGTCGTAGTGCCGTCGGTGTGTTAGGGATTGGACTAGTTTGCCTCATGATCGGGTGCGCCTCAACGGAGACTGGCGATATCGGGAGCCGGGCGGTGCCGGGTATGCCGGTGAAACAAGGGCAACTCCCGACCTTCCCACAAAAGTTTGACGTCCAAGGGCTAGAGGCCAACTCGTTTGGATTCGCCGTCACGCAACCGGGACCGGTGATCGTGGACGTGCAGAGCCAGGGACCGCCGGTGATCGTGACCCTAGAGAGACCGGCCTCGCAACCGATGAGCCAGCAAGGGACTGGACAGGTGCGCCTGACCTATATGGTCACAGCGCAAGATGTCCAGACGAGTGTCCTGTGGTCTGTGAAGATCAAGCTTGCGACCCCGACTCCCCTGCAGCAAGGCGGTCGCTCAAGCGGCACGGTGATGGTTCAGCATCCATCTGTCGACAGTACCGTCGCACAGGCGCAGGCGGCTGCCCTGTCCGGACAGCGCATGGCGCGTAGTCACCAGCCAGATCCGCAGGCTCAAGCCCAAATGGACGCCGCATTCCAGCAGCACAAGGCGACGTTCGAACAAGAGCAGCAACAGAAGCACGCAGCGGCGAGAGCGCAGGCGCAGCCAATGATCGATCAGATCCGCAACCAGATGTTGCCGCAGGGACAGGTCCGTCCGCGCGGGATCGAGGAGCCTCAGCCCGGTGAAACGCTGGCACAATCCGAAGGAGATGTGGGGACGCGCGGACTCAGATCTAACCAAACGATGGCCATCCTCCAGCAGCAGCCATTGACGGAAACGCCATCCCTGCGCAGTGGTGGCGTTCCGCTGACCCCCGTACCGGTTCTTGTGCCGATGATCACGCAATTGAATATCGGTCAGGGTCAGCCATTGCAGCCGGTGATCGTAACCGGAAAGAACTTCGGCACACAGCCTGCCGATGTGGTGTTTCAAGTTGGATCCAACGCGCTATTTAGTGGGCGGGTTGAAGCCTGGTCCGATGCGATGATCGTGGTGGATGTTCCCGACCAATCTGGATTTCTCCAGTTCGACGGCAAGGTCTATGTCTCGATCGGGGCAGTGAGAAGCAATGAGGTTCCGTTCCGCTTTGTGCCTGCGCAGGAAACCCGAGAAATTCGCTGGACGAACGACATGGTGTTGGTCCAACCGGGAATGGCAGAAGCCGCATATCGGGATATCTATCATCCGAATACCACGTTCCTTTCCATGGGCGGGGCGGCTGGCAACGATGTGTTGTTTCCATCCACCCGGCTCAAGAATGGGTGGGTCGTGCAAGGGGCATGGAGCACAACGGCGAATTGTCTGTTTGGCGCTTGCGGTGGAGTGTATGTGGCAGATCTTCGCCCTGGCACCGATACCCCGTTTGTGAACATGCGCTGGTGGTACGACGCATTTTATAGTTCGTCGTATTTCTTCGGGGTCAGGATCGTCGGTCCCCGCGGTGTACCGGATGGCGTGGTGGTGCCGTAGGACATATGAAAAATAAAATTAATCTGGTCAAGGAGACTCTGATGACCTGTCAATCGCTACGCCTTTCGATCATTGGTATGGTGGGCCTATTCGTCGCGCTGTCCGCCTGGTCAACTCCGGTCACGTTCGCCGCGGAGGCCAATTCGACTATCCCATCCCAGGAATCGGAGGCAGTGGGAGGGGCCAAGTCGGAGGTCCGTCCGAGGGCACGGGCGATGGCTGTGGAAGACAAGTCTGGCGAGATCGAAAGCCGCGGGGTGGCACAGGGGAATCCCGCGCAACCAGGCGCGCCTGGTCAATCGACTGCGCAGCTGCCGGCATTTCCGCAGAAGTTTGACGTGCAGGGATCCGAATTCGATTCGTTCGGCTTCGCGGTGACGCAGCCGGGGCAGATTCTCGTGGAGGTTCACAGCCAGGGCGTGCCGGTGATTGTCACCTTACAGGGATCGGCCCCGCAGCCGATCAGCCAGCAAGGGACGGGACAAGTTCGTCTGACCTACACCGTGACACCCCAAGATATCCAGAAGAATGTATTCTGGGGCATACAGATCAGACTCGCGCAGCCCGCGCCTCCGCAGCTCGGAGGCCGTGCGAATGGCGCCGTCATGGTACAACATCCACCCGTGAATCCAGCGGTGGTTCAACAGGCCGTCCAAGCGATGGTTACGCAGCAGAAGCAGCCGAGCCCACAAGAGCAACAACAGGCCTCCGCGCAAGCCGCGGCGCAAACGGAGCACGCGTTTCAACAGCGCAAGGCTCAATTCGACCGGCAGCAGCTCGATCGGCGTGGCGCGCTTCATGCGCAGATCCAGCCCCAGCTCGATCAGTTGCGGAGCCGGATGGGCGGCCAGATCAGACCGCGAGGGCTCGAAGGGACTGAGGGGTCTTCCGGAGAGCCTGGTACTCCACCGGAAGGAGAAATCGGTACGCGCGCTTTGCGTGGGGATCAGATGATCGGCATCATGAAACAGCCGTTGGATACCGCGGCAGGGCAAAAACTCGGGGCGATTGTCCCACCGGCGACGGCCTCTTCTGCGCAGCCCATTCAAGGCGTGGGCTCGACACCCGGTCCCCAGTCGGTCATGCCGAACCCCGCGATTACCTCTCTCAGCGTGACGCAAGGACAGCCGGGCGATCCAATCCTGATCAATGGCTCGGGTTTTTCCAATGGCGGCGGCGAGGTGCGCTTCGTCGTGAATCCCGGCAAGGATCTCGTTGCACCGGTGCAGGTGTGGACTGATACGCAAATCTTCGTCACGGTGCCGGACATTGCCGGTGTACCCACCTATGGCGGAATTGTATATGTCGTGCGGGGATCGGATCAGGCAAAAACGAATCTCGTCCCATGGCGTTTTAATCCCACCCTGGAATTGCGTGAGGTGCGATGGACCACGGATCGACGCCTGAAGTTTCCGGTCGATGCGGAGGCAGCCTATCGCCCGACGACCATCGCACATGGAAACGGCAATCCCTTCTGGGGATTTAAAGACGATGACGAGTTCTTCCTGACTACCCGCCTAAAGAACGCCTGGTCGGTTGATGATGTGGGGGTGACTTGTGCTGTGGCATGGGGCAACGGTATGTGTGACGGCAATGCATATGCGATTGATAGCCGGCGTGGGACCGATTCGCCCTACTTGAAGGTGCACTGGTGGCTTCCCGCTGCATTCGGAGGCTACAAGTATACGTTCTATACATACGTCGTACGAATCATTGGTCCGAAAGGCGTGCCGGACGGTGTGGTAGTGCCGTAGGTCTGCGGGTATGACCAATCGAGTCCAACAGAGGAGATGGAAATGAGCCACAAAACCTGTCGAACCAAAGTGCCCAACAAGACACGGACGATCTTCGCCGCGCTGCTCATCGCGGGGCTGGTCATCGTTGGGATTGCACCGGTTTTGGCCGAGGGGGAGAAGCCCGGCGACGTCGAGAGCCGTGGAATGCCGCAGTTGCAACGGCCGATGCAGCCAGGGGCTCCAACTCAACCGGGCGTGCCTGGCCAATCGACTGCGCAGCTGCCGACCTTTCCGCAGAAGTTTGACGTGCAGGGCCCAGAGTCTGATTCGTTCGGCTTCGCGGTGACGCAGCCGGGGCAGATTCTCGTGGAGGTGCAAAGCCAGGGCGCGCCGGTGATCGTAACGTTACAGGGGCCGGCCCCACAGCCAATCAGCCAGCAAGGAGCAGGACAAGTTCGCCTGACCTACAACGTCACGCCGCAGGATGTGCAAAAGACTGTGCTCTGGGGCGTGCAGATCAGGCTCGCGCAACCCGTACCCCCGCAGCTCGGGGGCCGCGCGGGCGGCTCGGTGATGGTGCAGTCTCCTCCCGTGAATCAAGCCGCAGTCCAACAGGCCGTCCACGCACTGACGACGCAGCAAAAACAGCCGACGCCGCAAGAACAACAACAGGCCGTAGAGCAGGCTGCCGCGCAGATCGAGCAATCGTTTCAACTTCGAAAGACACAGTTCGATCGACAGCAACTCGATCGACGGGCCGCGCTCCATGCGCAAATCCAGCCCCAACTCGATCAGTTACAAAGCCGGATGGGCGGCCAGGTCAGACCGCGAGGGCTCGAAGGGACTGAGGGGTCTTCCGGGGAGCCTGGTACTCCACCAGAAGGAGAAATCGGTACACGCGCATTGCGTGGCGATCTTTTGCCCAGCACGATACAGAAACCTATGGACTTGCAGCGAGCGCCCGCAATCGTTCAATCCCCACAGACCGCAACCTCGCAGCAGGCCATCGGAACGGCGGGATCGGGGCCAGGCCCGCAATCGGTCATGCCGAACCCCGCGATTGCCTCGCTCAGTGTGGGACAGGGACAGCCAGGCGACCCTCTGATGATCAATGGGAGCGCCTTTGGCGCCAGCGGGGGGGAAGTACATTTCATCCTAGGTCCGAATAAGGACATCGTCTATCAAGGTCAGACCTGGTGGTACGACAATCAGATTCTGGTCAATGTGCCGGACGCAACAGGGCTGCGGGCCTATAACGGATTTGTGTACCTGATCCGAAACTCAGATAACGCCAAGACACAGCTGGTCCCCTTTCACTTTGACCCGACGCAGGAGTACCGATCAATTATCTATACGCAAGACAAGAAAATTGGCAACCCAGGCCAAGACTACAAAATCGTGGGTGGGTCGACAAATCTTGGTCATCACCAAATCTCTCACGAAGACGCTAATCCATTCTGGGGATTCAAAGGAAATGACGAGTTCTTTACCAATGCCCGCTTGAGCAATGACTGGGTCCTCGACGACGTCTATCTCACTCCCACCTTCTTCAAACGAGGAGGGGCCTATATCCAGGAGAAAAAAACCGGGACCAATTGGCCGTATTTCAATGTCAGATTTTGGATTGATGGATGTTTTGGGGACACGGCTTCATACAGCAAATACATTTACCTTGTTTCAATTAAAGGGCCCAAAGGTATACCAGACGGCATCGTGGTGCCGTAGGACATAAATCGTTTCCGCGTTGCGAGCAGTCTATCCGATCATCTTCGCGAGTGGACGTAAAAGCATGATGCGGCTTCTTCTATCTGGATTCACGGTACTCACGCTGGTCATCTCCGGCTGTACGACGTGGACTGAAGAGGTTCGCACCATAGACTTTCCTTCTGCCTCTCCTGGACTGCGCCAAATTCCCATCGGTCTCATCGACCTGTTCGTCGTCCGCACTACTCCGACAAAACACGATGTCCCCGTTCTGGTGTCCCTTCCCGACGAAATCGGGATACAGAGCAAAGAGGAACAGGGCTGCACGAAAACTCGAATTGTGCGGGGTTTGCAAACAATGGGTGCCGTCGGATTCCTTGCCCCGAGTATGGAATCGGTCCCCCGCTGCGGAGATGATTGGATGTATTTCTACCCCAGCCCTGTCGTGGTGCCTCCGACTGATATCCTCCTGGCAGGATTTCGGCAGCAACAATTACAGGTCACGGCATATCCGACCATCGCAGCCGCAAAGCGCGCCGGTGCGAAACTGGCGATTATGGGCATTGTGACAAAGGCACAGGTTTTGGTACCGAGTACAGTCACCTTCCAAGACATCGGCAATTGGCAGTCCAAACACGCACTCGCCAAGCACATTCAACCATCTGTCGCATCGTTAGCCGTGCATCTCGTAATCGTCGACACCCACAGCTTGAAGATAGTCTGGGAAGGATCATTGGATACGACGGTTGAGGATTATCCACGAGTGCCGTCCTGGATATTGACGCAGCAAATGGAGTCAACGGACATGGAGAACCTGACAGGCTATGAACGTGAGGCCGGCACAGGTCTCTATGAACCGTTGCTGAATGGATATCGTGCGCTGCTGACCGAGTGCTACATCAATCTCAGCATCACGCTCCTCCCCCGACTCGAACAGGCATCTCATGAACGGTAACCCTGTGGCCATAATGAGATCTGTCCTCCTCTTCTTCGTCATCCTTGTCGCCGGCGATATCCTGACCGGCTGCGCCGGTAACCGCGTCGGGATCCATGATCCCGCGCTGGCCTCTCGCTCGGCGCATCAAAGTCGCATCGCCGAACTCATTAAATACGACGATGAGTATGAACGCACACTGACAAGGTTCATTGAGACGATGCATGCCGCAAAGCAGGACGGGGCAGACACCGCATCAGGGGCCAGCAATCAGCTCGCCCTCTTCTTCGCGTTGGACGAACTGGCCGAAATCTACGCGTTTCGCACCGTCAATTTCGGAAAAGCGGCGGCGCTCAATACGGAAGCGGACGCCTTGGGCGCCCGCATTACGTGTTGTCCGAAAGAAGATCGCGGAGCCTGGTGGCATACATCCCGGAGCGACGTGAACAAACAGACGAGCGGATATTTCTTTCCGCGTCACCGGTCCCTCTACACCTTCGTATTCAATCCCAAGTTTAATCCTGAGCTATTGCAGACCGTGGCCCGGGAAGATTTTCACCGTGCCCAGTCCCGCATCAGCGAGCGCAAGGCCTTCTTGGCAAAGGTCTTAGGGGAAGGGCCGGCCGGCGTATCTAGTTCCGAAGACCCTGAAATGACGGAACGTGAATTCAAGCTCTGGCAAAGCCTGTTGAAGAACGGTTTACCAGAGAACAAATACGCCGGGAGTTTGCGAGTCCTCGATCGGCTCTGGCTTCTAAAAGGTCAGGTCGACGACGAACAATGGTGGCGGAGTGTGCGCGACGCGGCTCAAGCAGCCTTAGGGGAAGAACGCAGGGAATCACAGCCACAGCCGCGCGACAGCGCTCCCCTGCACTTCCGAGCCGGCCTGGCGTATCTCCATTTCAACCAATTGCAAGAGGGCGTGAGAAACTTCGAGGAGATGCTCCAGGCAATCAGCGAGTATGAGGCTCAGGAAAAAACAAAGCTGGAGACCGCACGCAAGGCGGAATCGCTCAGTACCTGGCAAGTTGTGACTGGTATCGTGTGGATGCCGGTCGTCTTCCTGAGCGATCCAACAGGAGCCATTTCCAGGGCAGTCTCAGGCGCCATCAAGTCCAACCGGGATGCCGCAACGATACAGGCATTATTTGGAAAACAATTGAATGGGTTGCCGGCCTTTCTGAATGAGCACGAGCGGATCGCCTTTCATTCGGAGTTGGGCTATGCCTATGAGCGCTTGAACCGGCGGCCAGAGGCGATTCCTCAGTATAAAGCGGCCATCGAATTGATCGAACGCGAGCGTAGTTCTTTGGGGAGCGAGGGCAAACGCATTGAGTTTTTACTGGAGAAAGAAATCGTCTACAAGAGGCTTGTGCCATTGCTCATCGAGGTCGGCCAGCTTGAGGAAGCCTGGCAATACATGGAGCGGGCCCGATCCCGCGCGTTCGTCGATCTCCTGGCTGGAAACCTGCGGCATCTGGGAAACGCCGCTGATACCAACCGCTATCAAGCCGCCATCCAGAAACAAGCTGAGATAGAAATGCTGGTTCAGGAAGGGAACGTCCCCCGTGAAGTGGTGACCGAGATTCACGGCACATTGCGCGGGATCAAGACGGTCAAAGATGACACGAAGGCGACGACAACCTCCGTCAAAGAAGGGACGAAGACGGCCACCACCGCCGAGTTCGATTCCTTAGCGGCGGTTCAGACGGCGACGATTGCCGATATCCAGTCCGTCGCCGGTCGCGACGCCGCAGTCCTGGCCTATTTCGTCAGTGAAGAGAAGACCACGCTGATGCTGCTGCAGGACGGCCATCTGACCGCATGGGTCAAACCCATCGGACGTGAGAAGCTGGCCCAGCAAGTCCAAGAATTCCGTGGTCTGTTGGAGGGACCGAGCAAACAGGGCGCTGCGGCACTCCAAGACATTCACGCGCGCGGTCGCGAACTCTACCGCGATCTCGTGGCCGCTCCGGCTGGCGCCTTGAGCAAATCCGTCCTCTATATTCTTCCCCACGGTCCCCTGCACTACTTGCCGTTCGCCGCGCTGCACGATGGGACCGGCTATATGCTGGATCGCGTCACGCTGCTTACGGTGCCCAGCGCCACCGTGCTGACCTATCTGGAAAAGAAGCCACGCGCGCGGCAAGGCGCAACCGTCGTCTTCGCCAATCCGGACCTGGGCGATGCACAATTCGACTTGCCGTATGCGGATCAGGAAGGCACAGCCATTCACACCCGCGTACCGGCCTCCGTCCTGCTGCGGCGAGGCGACGCCACGGAAACGCACGCGCGAAGCCGCGCGCTGGACGCGAAGGTCCTCCATTTTGCGGCGCATGCCACCTTCAAGCAGGATCGGCCGCTGGACTCGGCCGTCATGTTAGCCCCGGGAGGAGGACAGGACGGCGCGCTCACAGCCGGTGAAATCTTCGGGCTCACCTTGCCAGGCAGCCTCGTCGTCCTCAGCGCCTGCGAGACCGGCAGAGGAAAGCTTGCAGCAGGAGATGAACTGATCGGGCTCACTCGCGCCTTCATGTATGCCGGGGCGCCACAACTGCTCGCCACCCTCTGGCAGGTCGACGACAAGGCGTCGGCGCTGCTGATGGACGAATTCTATCGGGAGTTGGCCACGTGGCCGCCGGCAGATGCACTCCGGCTCGCACAAACCAAAGTCAGGGCCACCTATCCGCACCCGTTTTATTGGGCCGCATTCACGACCTATGGTCTGTATCGTTGATACTCATACACCAGACCCCTGGCCTGGTGGTATCGGAGCACAGCAATCGTGATACGTATTACACTCAATTTGATGAAGGAGCCAATCATGAACCGACACAGTCGATCGATCTCGTTCATCGGCAGCGCGGGCCTGCTCCTTGCGCTCTTCGCTGGTGGAACTCCAAGTATTTTTGCGGCGGAGACAGACCCGGCCATTCCATCCGGCGAGTCTGAGGCATACCAATCGCTTCCGCCTGAAAAAAAACGATCGATCGCACAGGGAATGGCGACAGACGACGCGGGCGACATAGAGAGCCGTGCCGTGCCTGGAGCTCACGCGCCTCTCCAAAGTCGTCCGCTCCAGACCCTGCCGCAAGCGATGGCGATACCGGGCATGCCGCAAACGTGGGACGTCTTGTGGGACGTCACCTGGAAACGAGCGGCGTTCTACTATCAAATCCAGGCGGCGCCGGCCACCCTGCAAGACCCGACCTGTCAGGGGAACCTCGGATTCGACGTATTGGTGAAAAACACGATTCAGGCGGTCGCGCTCAAGAAGTATGGCGACGCGACCCGCTTCATGGGTCAATTTCAGGATCGCTCGCTCTGTCTCAGCCGTCAAGGCGCGCGCGGGCTGGAGTTCGCTTTGGCGATGTATGTCCATCGTGCTGTGACTCTCCTGCCTCCTCAGCAGGCACAGATTGCCGTGATGGGTGCCATGAACCTGGGGATGCAGACCTTCGACCAACTTCAGTACACGGGCCAGAGTTGGTGGTTGCCGATGGTGAACATCGACTATGGACGAATCCAACCGCTGATGGCCGGATATCCACGCGGCGAACTCGGGTTGTGGATGTACGACTTCCGGCGCGGGATGATGGTGCAGAGTGGACTCCTAGATGGAATGGATCGCGTCCTCTGGTCCATGCAACGGCTGGATAACTTCGGTCGAGGCACCTGCATGCTCCTCGACATGTCTGCCACGGGGTTTGTCTGCCAGGATGCGGCAGGCGCAGGAGGAGGTGGCAAGGGTGGTGCTGCAGGCATGATGGCGCCGCCTGGCGGGATCCCGGCGAGCGGCGTATCCTGCGTCCTCGATAGTGTGAAGGCGTCCGGTGTCCGCGGTCAGTTCGCCTGCATGTCGAAGGCGATCGCGGGGATGACAGTGGATCCCCGGACAGCGGGAGCAGATTTGGCGAAGCAGGCCTCGCAACAGCCCGGCATTCGAGATAAATTCTGCGCACTGAGCGATGAGGCCGGAGGGGCCGCAGGAACTGAGACGACAACCAAGCCCACAACCACGAGCGAACCTGGAAAGTGGGAGAAATTTAAGGATGCCGCCGGTAAGGTGGCGGATGTCGTGGTCAGCGTGGTGGTCGCCGTCTTCGACAAGACGCCGCCAGTGGTCTCCGATGTCGCGCCGCTAGCCAGTACGGGAGGTTCGGATCTCGGGAGAGGGGTCCTACAGATACTGCAGGAGAAAAGCGCACTGAATAACAATGAGCTCGGGACCGAAGCTGGTAACGAGGCCTATATGAAGCAACGCGAAGGTCGGGTCACCACCGACCCCCAGGCCAATCAGGGTCGCACCATAAACGATCCGGCGAATCCAGGCGGTGGCTGCAGCGGCAGCGCCAGCTCCAACGCCGCCGCCCGCGCGAAGGCGCTCTATCAATGCACATGGGATCAGACATGACGATGCGGCAGCCGGGTGCCGGAATGGGCGGCGTTCGGACTCCTGGAAGCCCCTCCCCCACGCCGAATCCGACGATCGCGCTGTTCGATCCATCTCAAGCTG
>JANYAJ010000310.1 GCA_025361385.1 Nitrospira sp. | reverse complement strand
GGATTTCAGTTCTATCATGAGGGTGATCGATATCTGCGATTTGCGCGTGAAGCGGCACGGGAGGCGATTCTCAACCTGTCTGCTGTCGAAGCGCCGGCTGGTGTCATGCCGGTCGTGCTGGGAGGGGGCTGGCCTGGGATTTTATTGCACGAAGCCATCGGCCATGGTCTGGAAGCGGACTTCAATCGTAAAAAGACCTCAGCTTTTTCGAACCTCCTTGGTAAACGAGTGGCCTCGGATATCTGCACGATCGTCGATGATGGAACCTTGCCGGGCCGTCGGGGCTCGCTCAATATGGACGATGAAGGGACTCAGACCGGTCGCACCGTACTCATTGAGAACGGGATTTTGCGCGGCTACATCACCGACAAACTCAATGCGCGGCTGATGGGCATTCCTCTGACCGGCAACGGACGGCGCGAGAGTTATCAAAGCGTGGTATTGCCGCGAATGACCAATACGTTCATGTTAGCTGGAACGTCGGATCCTGAGGACATCATTCGCTCGGTCGATCGCGGCCTCTATGCCGTGTCGTTCGGTGGCGGGCAGGTGGACATCACCAACGGAAAGTTCGTATTTTCAGCCAGCGAAGCTTACTTGATCGAAGGTGGGAAGATTACGAGACCGGTCAAAGGCGCGACATTGATCGGCAGCGGACCGGAGATTCTCACCAAGGTCTCGATGGTCGGGCACGATCTCAAGCTCGACGAGGGCATCGGCACCTGTGGCAAAGACGGGCAGTCCGTCCCCGTGGGCGTCGGTCTGCCGACCATTCGAATCGATGAAATCACCGTGGGCGGTACGCAGCGATGAATCAGCAGATACAACAACGGGATGGGTATAGTCAGCTCGCCATGGATCTTTTGGCGAAGGCAAAGGCTAGTGGTGCGACGGAAGCGGACATCATTATTGCCGACGGCGAAACATTTTCAGTGCAAGTCCGGTTAGGTGCCGTTGATCGTCTCACGAAAGCGCGGGAGAAGCATCTCGGTCTACGTGTCTTTGTCGGGAAACGCTCCGCCAGTACCTCGACGTCGGATTTTTCAGCGGATTCCTTGAATCAACTCGTGGCCGAAACCTGTATTTTGGCGAAGGCTGTCGTGGAAGATCCGGTATCCGGGCTGCCGGCTGCGGATCAGATGGCGGGCGAGAGGCCGGATTTAGATCTCTACGATTCAACCAGACTCAATACGGAGCAGCAGATCGATTTAGCGAAGCGGGTGGAGGCTGCCGCCATGTCTTCGGACGAGCGGGTGACGAACTCTGAAGGAGGCGACTTCGATTCCTCCTCTGGGCGCGTGGTCTTGGGCAACAGTCATGGCTTCCTGGGTGAGTATCAGAGTTCCAGCTTTTCAATGGCGGCATCGCCTGTCGCCACCGATCCGAAGCCGTTAAAGACATGTTCGTTGCCGATGATGCCCTGCTCTTTGATCGTGGAGCTCATCACCAGAAAATCTGCGGCGAAGCTAGGAGCAGGAAGCAGCACGAGAATCATCAACGCCCATACCTGTCGCATTGTGTCGCTCCTTCCTACGGTCTCAACTCCCGGCGATCGTCATTTCACCGATCTTGATCGTCGGACTGGCAATACGCCCACGGAACACGAGGTCGTTGCCGACCATCTCGATCCCCGCGAACATCTCTTTTAATTTACCGCAATCGTAATCTCTTCGACAGGGTACGCCAACTCGCCCCCCTCGATCCAGAACCCGGCCGCGCCCCGTGAATAATCGCCGGTCACCATATTGATGCCAAAACCAATGAGGTCCGTGACATAGAGCCCCTGCTTCACCGTCCGGATGATCTCTTGCGCCGTCTTCGTCCCTGGCGCGAGATAGAAATTCGTCGGACCGACCGACGGATTCTCACCGACGCTGCGGGAGGCGTTGCCGGTCGACGCCATACCAAGCTTCCGTCCGGAATAGGTATCAAGCAAGTAGCTCTTCAAGACCCCTCGCTCCACCACGGTCGTCTTTCTGGTCGAGAGGCCTTCGCCGTCGAACGGCCGAGAGCCCAGCCCTCCGACCACTCGCCCGTCGTCATAGACCGTCACATACTCAGGGGCCAGCGGTTTGTCCAATTGCCCTGCCAGAAACGAAGCCCCTTTATAGAGCGAGTACCCAGACACCGCGCTGCAGAGATTCCCCATGAGACTTCCGGCCATCTCAGCATCGAAAATGACAGGAGCCCGTTGAGTCGCCACCTTCCTCGCCCCAAGTTTTCGAACCGTCCGCCGCGCCGCTTCCAGTCCCACCACTTCAGGGGAATCCAACTTGGCAAACTTCCGCTGCACGGCATACCAGGAGTCTCGCTGCATGGCCCCGGTCTCCGGATCGGTCGCGACAGGCGATGCCGCCATTGAAAAGCTGGAACTCTGGTACTCCCCCAGGAACCCATGACTGTTGCCCAACACCACGCGCCCCGCGGAGGAGTCGAAGTCGCCCCCTTCAGAGTTCGTCACCCGCTCGTCC
>JANYAJ010000271.1 GCA_025361385.1 Nitrospira sp. | reverse complement strand
CCTCCATGCCGACTGCGGCGCCATAGCGAGCACGGACCGCGACCCGCGTATCGAACGGCAGCGGCGTATATTTAATCACGTCCACAGTATATTTATAGAAGTTATTGCTCCCGCCCAGGTAGGGCGTCCCCAGGTCGAATCCAACGGAAGCGCGCCAGCCGGTGCGAGGATCCAAATAATAGTCTCTGGTGTCGCGGGCCAGCGAGGTCCGGAACCCGGTCGTCGTTTGCTTCCCGAGCTGACGACAGATCAGAGGGAATTGATCCGGACAAATCCCCGGCTGAGGATCGCTGAAATTCAACTGCTCCGCGAACAGGCTGACGCTGCCGCTTGCATACTCAGAGAGCCATCGACCGAATGTGACACTCGCACCGGATTTCTTCTCAAAATAGGTGATGTAGTTGGTCATGCTGCGGTAGACGTCCAACTGCATCGACGTCAATGAATCCTCTATGTAGGGATTCCGAAATGTGATCAACCCCAGGGTCCGTTGCTGGCCCAACTGGCCGCGGATTCGCCCCATCCAGCCATTCCCGCCGAGATTACCTTCCGTAATATCGGCGATCGCGACCAATTTGTCCAAGGTACTGAATCCGCCGCCTACGCTGAACTGGCCGGTCGGCTTTTCTTTCACGCGGACGTTCAAGTCGACCTTATCCGCTGCCACCTGCGCCGGAAGGATTTCCACCGTCTCGAAAAAGTTCAAGTTATTGAGCCGCTGAAAGCTCCGCTTCAAGGAAGGGGTATCGATCACGTCCTGTTCGTCGACGCGAATTTCCCGACGAATGACATTGTCTTTGGTTTTTTCGTTCCCATTGATGTTGATTTGGCGAATCCGCATCATCTCTCCTTCCTTGATGGTCAGGATGATGGTCGCGGTCCGTTCTTCCAGATTCGGCGTCACACTGGGTGAAATGTCGGCAAAGGCATATCCTTTACTTCCGTAGAGATCGTTTAAGCGCGTAATCTCGTCACGGATTTTCTGGCGCTGAAAGATCTCCCCCTCCTTCATCTTGAGCCCCTGACGGAGCTCCGGATCTTCGAATACCGTATTCCCCCGGAATCCGACTTCGCCAATGGTGAACGGCTCTCCTTCCATCACCGCGTACGTCACGACAAACCATTTCTTGTCGTCGCTCAGCTCCACCGCCGGTAGCCCGGCCTGGGCGTTCAAATAGCCCTTGTTGAGCAAGACCTCTTTGATCCGCTCGACGTCGTTATTCATTTCCTCCCGCTTCAAGACCCCGGCATCCGAGAGAAACGACGGCAACTTCAGCTGGGAAAACAGCCCATGCCAGGGGATCCATTCCCGCGTCGCCATCACCTTGAACATCTCGTCTTTCGTCGCCGCATGCAGGCCGTCGAAGACCACCGTCTTGATGCGCGCCTTGTCCCCCTCTTTCACGAAAAACGTCAGGCGCTTCCGGTCCTCATCCAAGGTCTGCACGATCGGGGTCACCCGAGCATTGAAGTAGCCGTCCTCCTGATAGGCCAGACGAATCTTCTCTGCACTCTCTTTGGCCTGGAGCTGATCGAGAAAGGCCTGGCTCTTGATCGTGATCTTCTCTTTCAACTTATCGTCGCTGAGCTCTTGATTGCCATCGAACACGATCTCGGTGATAAAGGGCTTCTCACGGACCAGAAAGGCCAGAGCCACCCCGCCCTTCCCCGATTCCGTCTCCATCTGCACGTCTTCGAAGAACCCGGTTTCGTACAGAATTTTAATTTGACCACGAACATTCTCAGGGGTGTAGGGATCGCCGGGCTTCAGCGTCAATCGACCGGCAATCGCCGGCAACTCGATCCGCTTATTCCCTCGAATCTCAATCGCCGTCACTTTGACCCCGGCCGGCTCCACTGCGACCGCACGCATCGGCAACAGACCACTCACTAGGGCGATCAGTATCATGACAAGGAGCCAGCGAGGCCCACATGAGCAGCAAGCACTCCTCACTGGATCTGAGTCCGATACGCAGAACACGACAATGACAACCTCATCTTGGATAATCCTACGTTGAGTTATGACCGCGCACCATGCACCTGTAACCCCACCATACTCCGGACAAACCAGGAGCATGTGCTGATGGTGGCAGAGGAGGTTGCTGACGTGAGAGACCGACGCGCTGAGCGCACAGGCGTCACTGACGGCAACATGCGTGTAAAACTCTCGGATTATATTGGGCAAGTATTTGAATGTAAAGCTGACCGCCCACATTATTGGCGCACGGTAGTGCGCGCACGGGAAGAGCGCGACTCGCGAGACGGGCGATTCGGGGGAAAGTTCGAGATCTGGAATTCGAGGTTTTCAGAACTTCGAACCCAGAACTTCGAACATCGAGTCACGCTTTTCCCGCCAGTCTCGCCCGTCTCGCTCGAACACGGCCTCTGCACTCGCATTCCTTGACATCGCCTACCCCATCACATAGTATCGGCGCATGTCACGCTTCGAAGTCCGCAAAGCCGTGATTCCAGCCGCAGGCCTTGGCACTCGCTTCCTTCCTGCGACGAAAGCCTCTCCCAAAGAAATGCTGCCGCTTGTCGACAAGCCGCTGATTCAATATGCGGTGGAAGAAGCGGTCGCCTCCGGGATCGAAGACATTATCATCATCACCGGACGAGGCAAACGCGCGATCGAAGATCACTTCGACCGCTCCCTCGAACTGGAAGAAAATCTCAAGGGCAGCGGTAAAGCGCAGCTCTTGAGCCAGATGCGGCACATCTCCACGCTCGCTAACTTTTGTTATGTCCGTCAATCGGAAGCGCTGGGACTCGGCCATGCCGTTCTCTGCGCCCAACGCCTAATTGGGGATGAGCCCTTTGCCGTCATTTTGGGTGACGAAGTCATCGATGCCCCGATGCCCGGCCTCGCACAACTCATTCATGCCTACAAAAAACGCCACGGGGCAATCCTCGGGGTACAGGAAGTCCCCCACCAAGAAGTCAACCGCTATGGAATCGTCACGCCTCGACGGGTCTCAGCAGGCTTGCATCGGGTCGAAGGCCTGATTGAAAAACCGTCGCCGTCCGAAGCCCCCTCGAATCTCGCGGTCATCGGTCGCTACGTCCTGCCGCCGGAGATTTTCTCCATCCTCCGAAAGACCCAGCCTGGGAAAAATGGCGAGATCCAATTGACCGACGCCCTCCGGGAACTGGCGAAGAAATCTCCGATGTTTGCGCTGGAGATACAGGGCCAGCGCTACGACGCCGGGGACAAGTTAGGGTTTCTCATTGCGACCGTCGAATTTGCGCTCAAGAACCCCTCCCTGGGACCGGACTTCGAGGAATACCTGCAGAATCGGATGCGGTCCTCCGGAGGACGCAGCACGATACGATCACGAAAAGCCTAGCCGCGGCGCGCAACCAAGGCACCGCATCACCTGTCATTGACGACTGCGCATAACACTGGGACCATACCGATGAACGACTCGACCGAACAAGACTTGCAGCCACCCCAAAATACCGAAATCCCGGACCACCTTCCGCTGTTGCCGGTCCGGGACATCGTCGTCTTCCCTTACATGGTCCTCCCCCTGTTCGTCGGGCGTGACATGTCGATCAAAGCGATTGAAGCCGCCTTAGCCGGCAATCGGATGATCTTCCTCGCGACGCAAAAGGCCCTGGACGTCGAAAATCCGACGGCGGACGATATCCATACCATCGGCACAGTCGGCATCATCATGCGAATGCTGAAACTTCCCGATGAGCGCATCAAGGTGCTCGTGCAGGGGGTTTCGAAGGCCAGGATTACGGGCTACATTCAGACCGAGCCCTACTACTCCGTCCGTATCGACAAACTCACCGAACAGAAGTCGGCCGGTGCCGCCCTTGAAACCGAAGCCGTCATGCGAACGGTGAAAGAGCAGATCGAACGAATCGTGAGCCTCGGGAAGGTCCTGATCCCGGATGTGATGGTCGTCATCGAAAATCTGGAAGATCCCGGCCGCCTCGCCGATATGGTGGCGTCGAATCTTGGACTCAAGGTCGAGGTCACCCAGGCCGTGCTGGAGGTCATCGACCCGATCAAGCGCCTCCGGCACGTCAGCGACATCCTCGGCAAAGAAATCGAAGTCCTCTCCATGCAGCAAAAGATTCAAGCGCAGGCCAAGGGGGAGATGGACAAGACCCAACGCGAATACTTCTTGCGCGAGCAACTCAAAGCCATTCAAAAAGAGCTGGGCGAGCTCGACGAGCGCGCGGAAGAAATCACCGAGTTTCGCAAGCGCATCGCTGAACTCAAGATGCCTGAAAAGGTACTGAAAGAAACCGAAAAACAGCTCAAACGCCTTGAGAAGATGCATCCGGATACGGCCGAGTCCGCCACCGTCAGAACCTACATTGAATGGATCGTGGAACTGCCCTGGTCCAAGAGGTCGAAAGACAACCTCGATCTCAAAGCCGCCTCCAAAGTGCTCAACGAAGACCACTACGATCTGGAAAAGGTCAAAGAGCGAATCCTCGAGTATCTCGCCGTACGGAAGCTCAAAGACAAAATGAAGGGTCCGATCCTCTGCTTCGTCGGGCCGCCAGGCGTCGGGAAAACCTCGCTCGGGAAGTCGATCGCCCGCGCGCTCGGTCGTGAGTTTGTCCGGATCAGTCTCGGCGGAGTCCGCGATGAAGCCGAAATCCGCGGGCATCGGCGCACCTACGTCGGCGCGCTCCCCGGCCGGATCATTCAAGGCATGAAACAGGCCGGCACCAACAATCCCGTCTTCATGCTGGACGAAGTCGATAAGGTCGGCATGGATTTCCGCGGCGATCCTTCCGCCGCCTTACTCGAAGTGCTCGACCCCGAACAGAATAACTCGTTTACGGACCATTACCTGGGCGTACCCTTCGACCTGACCGACGTGTTGTTCATTGCGACCGCCAACCTGATCGACCCCATCTTGCCGGCCTTGCGTGACCGGATGGAAGTGATCGGCATCCCCGGCTATACCGAAGAAGAAAAGTTGGGCATTGCCCAGAAATACCTGATCCCCCGGCAGCTCAACGAACATGGTATCACCGAGAAACATGTCCGCATCGCCGAGCCGGCGGTACGTCAGATCATCGCCAACTATACGCGTGAAGCCGGCGTCCGGAATCTTGAGCGCGAAATCGCCAACGTCATGCGCAAGGTGGCCAAAAAAGTGGCGGAAGGGAAAGGCGTCGGGTTCCCCGTGAATCCCGCCAACCTGCATAAGTATCTCGGCGTCCCCAAGTTCGTGCCCGAAGAGGAATTGAAGGTGGACGAGATCGGCGTGGCCACCGGGTTAGCTTGGACGGAGTCCGGCGGCGACGTGCTCTACATCGAAGCCACGGCCATGAAGGGCAAGGGGCAACTGACCCTCACCGGCCAATTGGGCGATGTGATGAAGGAGTCCGCACAGGCCGCCTTGAGTTATGTCCGATCGCGCGAGCGCACGCTCGGCATCGACCCGGACGTCTTCACCACGCAGGATCTCCATATCCATGTGCCGGCCGGAGCGATCCCCAAGGACGGACCGTCGGCGGGAATTACCATGGCCATCGCCATTGCCTCAACCTTGTCGCAAATCCCGGTACGCCGGGACTTGGCCATGACCGGCGAAATCACACTCCGCGGGCGAGTGCTCCCCATCGGCGGATTGAAGGAAAAACTGTTGGCGGCC
>JANYAJ010000238.1 GCA_025361385.1 Nitrospira sp. | reverse complement strand
CTTCCGTAAGGCGCGTTACGCCTCACGACTCTTGTCTTGTGTTGGAGCGGGCGAGGGGATTTGAACCCCTGACAACTTGCTTGGGAAGCAAGGACTCTACCACTGAGCTACGCCCGCTCGCTGCACCGAATCCTACCTGGGCCTCTAGGCCAAGTCAAGAAACTCCTCGTGCTATCCCTTCAACTCAACCAGTGCAAACTTTCGCCGACCAACCTTCAGCCGATACGTTTTCCCTGTCACGATCGACAAGACGGCATTCGCATCGCTCTGTTTCTGTTCATCGACCTCTAACCCGCCCTGAATGATCAGCCGACGAGCCTCGCTCTTGCTGGGCACCAACCCTGTCTTGGCGACCAGATCGACCAGGCCGATGGTCTGGCCCTCGCGCAAGTCTGCCTTCGTTAAGGTCAACCGCACGTCCGGTTCCGCGGGAAACTCTCGCTCTGAGAATTTCTGTTGAAAGGCCGCCCTCGCCTGTTGGCCAGCCTCCACGCCGTGATACCGAGCTACAATCAACGCCGCGAGGGCTTGCTTCGCCTCCATCGGATGCGCGGCCTTCACTCCAGCCAAATCTTCCGTCGTGAGTAACTCGTAGTACCGGAGCATGAGCACGTCGCTGACAGACATGATCTTCCCGAACATGTCGTTCGGCGCATCTTCCAGCGCAATATAGTTCCCCTGGCTCTTGCTCATTTTCTTGACGCCGTCCGTGCCTTCGAGCAACGGCATCGTGATGACCACTTGAGGCTCCTGGCCATAATCTCGCTGCACCTCACGCCCCATCAGCAGATTGAATTTTTGATCGGTACCGCCCAACTCGACATCGGACTTGAGCGCCACGGAGTCGTAGCCCTGCACCAGGGGATACATGAACTCATGGATACTGATCGGTTTCTGCTCGTGGTAGCGCTTATGGAAATCATCCCGTTCGAGCATCCGCGCGACACTGCTATGCGCGCTCAGATGGATCAACTCTTCCGCGGTCATCGTGCCCATCCACCGGCTGTTAAACTCCACCAGCGTTTTGGCAGGGTCGAGAATCTTGAAGATCTGCCGCTCGTAGGTCTTGGCATTCTCCAAGACTTTTTCTTTCGACAACGCGACCCGCGTATCTGATTGGCCGGTCGGATCGCCGATCATCCCGGTGAAATCACCGATCAAGAAGATGACTTGATGCCCCAACTCCTGAAAGTGCTTGAGCTTGTGGATCAAGACCGTATGGCCCAGATGCAGATCCGGCGCGGTCGGATCGAAGCCGGCTTTCACACGGAGCGGACGGTTCTCTTTCAACGACCTGGTCAGCTTGGATTCAAGTTCAGCCCGTTGAATGACCTCCACCACTCCACGGAGAATCAGATCGAGTTGACGGGAGAGTTCACTCATGTCGCTTTCTTCTCTCTGCCTGGAGATATGATATCCGGCGTCACCGTGACCAATGGACGAATTCGTTCAAACTTCTTTTTCCCAATCCCCTTGACGGCTCGCAGTTCATCCAGCGAGTGAAAGGCTCCTACCGATTGCCGATGCGCCATGATCCGTTCCGCCAACTTTGGACCGATCCCAGGCAAGGCATCGAAGTCCTGTTCCGTCGCGCGATTCAGATCGAGGAGCCCCTGGTGAGATCGTCTCGGCACGGGAGCCATGGCCGGCGGATCTGACGGCAAGGTCGCAGGGGCCAGACTCACCGCAGCGACTGGCCCACGGCTTAGCGTATTGGCAGACGGCGCCTCTTCGAACGATTTCGCGGCAAGATCGTGGTCCCGGTCGAATGAGGTTGGCAGAGTCCAGCCGATCAAAAACACGACGGCCATCGTCACCGCGAACATCCCGAGTTTGATAAGAAGGGATTGCATCATGACGGCATCCGCTTTCGCGCCTGATGAATCGCGTTGCCCTCGACATCTTCCGCCGCTTCCATCAGACCCTCGGCCAATGTCGGATGGGCATGGATCATCTCAGCCATTTGGGTCACTGTCGCACCAACTTGCATCGCCAAAGCTGCTTCATGCACCAGGTCGGCGGCATGGGCCCCAAGGATATGCACGCCGAGAATTTTTCCGCTCGGTGACTCGGCGATGACCTTGAACAGGCCCGTCGTATCCCCTGTCGCTTGCGCCTTCCCCAAGCCGGCATAGCGAAAACGTCCAACCTTCACCGCCTCGTCAGGATTCTGCCCGGCAGCCTGGGCTCGTTCGCGAGCCTGCTGCTCCGTAATACCCACACGACCGATTTCCGGCAGGGTGAAAATTCCGGCAGGAATGACGTCATAACGAACCGTCGTCTCATGACCCATGATATTTTCGACTGCGACTTTCCCCTGAGCCGAGGCCACGTGCGCCAACATCACTTTACCGACCACGTCGCCGATCGCATAGATCCCCGACACCGTCGTTTCCATCCGGTCGTTCACGAGGATCTCTCCTCGCCGTCCTGTCTGCACCCCGACCTGCTCCAGTCCGATGCCTTGGCTATTCAAGCCTCGCCCCACGGATACCAACAACTTCTCCACCACAATCTGTGAGCCATTTTTCAAATAGGCAGTGACAGTCGTCGGTGACCGCTCAAATTTCTCCACAGTGGTTCCGGTCTCGACCGTGACCCCGCGCTTCTTCAGCTCCCGCTCCATCGTCGAAGAGATATCCTCATCTTCCAGGGACAAGACACGTGGCATCAATTCCACAATCGTGACCGCTGTTCCGAGACCGCTATAGAGTGCGGCAAACTCACAGCCTTCGACACCAGCCCCGACGATCAGCAAACTCGCAGGAATACGATCGAGATCCAGGAGGTGTTGGCTCGTGAGCAATTGCTGTCCATCGATTGGGAACTGCGGCAGGTTCGGCCAGGATGATCCGGTGGCCACGATGATGGCATCAGCCTGAATATCCCGCACGGTACCATCTGCTGCGGTGACCATGACCGTATGCCGATCCCGTAGCGAGCCAGTCCCCTGCACCTGCTCGATGTTCCAGGCCTTGAAGAGCGTGGCAATGCCCTTCACGAGCGTCGCCACCACCTTATTCTTTCGGGCGACCATCTTGGCAAGATCGTACGAGACCGGCCCTTGAACGAGCAGGCCCATGTCTTCCGATTTTTTGACTTTGTCGCCAAGTTCGACGACCGAGAGGAGGGTCTTGCTGGGAATGCAGCCCCAATTCAAGCAGACGCCGCCGAGCGCGTGGGATTCGATGACCGTGACGCGGGCGCCCAGCTGGGCTGCGCGAATCGCCGCG
>JANYAJ010000211.1 GCA_025361385.1 Nitrospira sp. | reverse complement strand
AGTTCGGCACCTCGTGGATGACGCGACCCACGCCACACACCTGGACCGCCGCACACGAGCGACGCAGGCTCCGCGTGTCCAACGCGAGGTGATACAGAACTATGAACGGGTCATGAAGGCCTTGGCTCGTTCCGAACGAGGAGAGGACCGACAGCTTGCGGCAGACTTGGTGAGTCACTTTACCGGACGGGACCGCGTGGCGGAGAAAGAAAAGGGGCGATCTCACGAACGTGAATGATCCCGAGTTCGGCAGCAACCGCAAGAGCAGCGGTTTTGGCAGCCGTTCCAACCCTTCCCGACACCCAACTAAGTGTGCGCGAGAAATCACAGCAAGTTGCCTCCAGGAAGTACATTGCAGCTCAACGACCCTGCACAATTCTCCGATCGATTCCGGTTAGTCTCGACCCATTTCGACCCTAACGTGGACATTCGGTGGACACTGCAGTGCACGGCAGGAACGTGCAGGTCAGCGGGAGTCCAACCTATGGAGAAACGGCACTCACCTGCGATGGCATACCCGAGCGGGCGACGGGCAGGCAGCTCACAGGACCAGGCTCAATGGCAGGCGACAGGCCAGACTGGACGGGGGCGGGGGAAACCGATTAACCAAATGGCTCAGGTTGCAGGGAAGATATGAGCTCTGCATCGACACCAGAGTCTCCGGTGAAGTCATCGCCGCATGGGCAGGAAGATCGGGTTATTTGGCAGCCAGCGTATGCTTGTAGAGTATATCCTTGAAGGCCGACTCATGAACCAACTCAATGATGTGGGGTTGATGGGAAAAATAGATGACTTGAGTTCGGCTCACACAGATTGAGAGCTGAAGCCTCAAGAATCCTAGCTACAAAGTTTCGGCGCTCGCTATCGAAATGGATAGGGGCCGGTATCGATTTGTATCAGGACGACTCCCCTGAATAGGGAGACAGTTCTCCACCCTCCCCAATATTTCACAGGGTTGCATTCTCAGGTCTATTGGAATAGAGAATGCATTGTTATTTGGCACGAACTGGTTGTATGTGTTCGGTGAGTCCAGCCGGAAGTTGAAATAGCCAGTGAGGATCGGCGACGGTACTCTTCGCTTGTTCCTAGTTTCCATATTGAAAAATGCCTGAACAGAGGCATGGCACGACAAGGATGTTTCATACTCAAAGGAGGACCCTAACTATGTTGGTCAAAAAGCTGAGAGTGCGAGTACGATGGTTTGATCCAATGATCGTCAGTGTAGCGATCCTCTGCAGTGGTGTACCCGTGATCGCCCAGGCTGCGGGGGAAGGTGCCGGCCACTATACCGACATGGTGACCCCCAATGGACGGGCAGATTGGACAAACGGTTTGGTCACCGCCAAAGGCATCGGCATTCCTCCGAAGAACCCTGCAAGCGCGCTTCAGGCAAAAGAAATGGCGCGGACGGCCGCATGGGCAGTCGCACTCCGGAACCTCTTGGAGGCTGTGAAAGGAGTGCGTGTCGATTCAACGACGACGGTCAACAATTTTGTCACGACGAATGACGAAGTTCGCACGCGCGTTGAAGGGATGGTCAAAGGGGCAAAGCTGGTCAAAGAACAAGAGATGCCGGACGGGTCGTTCGAAACGACCGTCGAGATGAAGCTGACCGGCGATTTCTCCGGTGTGGTGCTTCCGAGGCCGGCACCACGGACTGATTCATTGCCGCAATACAAGAAACCCGTTGTGGACGGGCACACTATTTCAAAGTCCTACTCAGGCTTGGTTGTCGACGCGCGGGGGACCGATGCACACGCCGCGCTCGCGCCTCGCATTTTGAATGAGCAGGGCGACGAGGCGTACTCGGTCGCGTATGTCGAGCAGCGTGGTATAGTCGAACAAGGGATTGCCATCTATGTGCCGGACTTGCCAAGCGCCCAAGCGAACCCGCGCGTCACAAACACTCCCTTGGTAGTGAAAGCGCTTCGAGCAAGCGGAAACAATCGCACAGATCTGGTCGTGAGCGATGCCGATGTGCAAACGATCCATGGCGTCCCCGAACACTTTAAGTTTCTGAAGCAGGCCAAGGTCCTGGTCATCCTTGATGCAAAGTAATATCGATTCAAACGGTCACTCACAGATTGTGAGGAGGAAGAGACCATGAGACATCAGGATGGCAGACTTACACGACCGAGCACCAACTTCCTATGCGCACTCGTCTTCAGTAGCATCACCGTCTGCCTCCCCGTCTACGGCACTGCAGGACAGGATGCTTCCAAACCTCTAGAAACAGTGCAGGGGCGTGGGTGTTACAATTTTGGAGACGAAGAAACACCGGCAAAAGCACGGAAGGCCGCCACGGCCCTCGCGCAAGAGGAGGCGGTCCGCAAACACCACGTCTTTGTAAAGTCCTCCCAACGTGTGAAGAACTTCCAGCTCGAAGAAGATCTGATTCAGACGGCCAGCGCCGCCATGTTGCAGGAGATCCAGATCGAGAAAGAGGAGCGCAAGGCTCAGGAGATCTGTATCACGCTTACCGCGAAGATCAGTCCGGTATCGATGGAGGACATGATCCGACAGCGAGTCAACGCCAAAGAGATCGCTCAAAGCGCCAAGACCGCACTCGTGCCCAACCA
>JANYAJ010000168.1 GCA_025361385.1 Nitrospira sp. | reverse complement strand
AATTGCCTCAGGCTTGGCGTTCAGAATGTCGTGCCGATTGCCGGGGATATTCGAGAGCTCCGTGAATGGGGCCCTTCCATAAAGCAATCAGCAGCGGGCCAGCCTCTGGTCGATCGGATTTTAGTGGATGCGCCCTGCAGCGGGCTCGGGGTGTTGCGGCGTCATCCAGAAGCGAAGTGGCGGAAGGATGAGCAGGCGCTCCCTCGACATCAGGCTCTCCAGTCGCAGATCCTCGAAGCGGTCGCCCCATGCTTGCGGCCCGGCGGGGTGCTGGTCTATAGTACGTGCTCGACGGAACCGGAAGAAAACGAAGACGTGATCCAGCGATTCTGCCGTGCCCATGCGGAGTTCCAGCGTGAGTCCGTTTCCTCCTGGCTCCCGCTTGCGGCACAGGAATTTGTCACAGCGCAAGGCACACTCTCAACCGTGGGAAACCGGTTCTCGATGGACGGATTTTACGCCGCACGACTGAGGAAGGTTTTGTGATGGCACGCCCCATTTTTATCGCTCCCTCGATCCTAGCATCTGATTTTGCCAGACTGGCCGATGAAGTGGCAGCCGTAGAACGGGCTGGGGCCGACTTCCTCCATATCGATGTCATGGATGGACATTTCGTGCCGAATTTGACCATCGGTCCGCCGATCGTGGCGGCTCTCCGAAAAGTCACCAAGCTGCCGCTCGACGTGCACCTCATGATCACTAATGCCGATGCCTTCATCTCGGAGTTTGCCGAGGCCGGCGCGGACTATCTGACGGTGCATGTGGAAGCCTGTCCGCATCTTCACCGCACGGTGCAGGCGATCAAGGAACGAGGCGTCAAGGCAGGGGTAACCCTGAATCCTGCTACCTCGCTTAGCACGATTGAGGAAATTCTCTCAGAGGTCGATTTGGTCCTGATCATGTCGGTGAATCCGGGGTTCGGCGGTCAAAAGTTTATTACGTCCAGTCTCAAGAAGATTGCTTCGGCTCGCGCCATGCTCGATCGGGCCGGGAGCCGTGCGTTGCTCGAAGTGGACGGTGGCGTCAAGATCGATAATGCGAACCAGGTGTTTGCTGCGGGAGCTGACGTGTTGGTCGCAGGGTCGGCCATTTTCTCCAGTCCAGATTACGCCGCGACGATCGCTGCGCTGCGCGCAGCCGGCCAACCTTCTTCCGCGACGCCCCAGCGCGTTGCTGCTCACCGATAGGTCTCGCGGGTGGACATTTCTTCTCTCATCGATAGTCTGCATCCCCTCGAAGTCAAAGTCCTCTCGACCTTTGCCTCGAATCCCTCTGCAGTGCTCCAAACAGAACAGTTGGCGCAGTCCTCCGGGTTGGAGTCCTCGCAGCTGAGCATGGCGGTCGAATGGTTGCTGGCCAAGTCGTTGCTGGCAGTCGATACTGAGGTCGTGACGCCGATGGTCTCGCTCACCAAAGTCGGCGAGCTGTACGTTGAAAAGCATTCGCCGATTGAACGGGTGCTCGCTGCTGCTCGCGATGCGGCGACAACGGGCAAACGTCTGACCATTCAGGACATCCAATCGCGGGAGGGGCTGGAACCGGCTGAAGTGAGCGGTGCGATTGGTCGGCTCAAGAAAGAGGGCGCGCTCCTGATCATTCAAGGCGGCTGTCTCGAATCGACCGGCCGGCCGAGCCCAACGGCCGAGGCCATACGGGGGTTACTCCAACAGGTTCATGAGATGCCTCGGGAGATGCAGACCTTTTCAGATGCACAACGGCAAATCATTCAAGACCATGCCGTCAAACGTGGAAATGCGAAAGAGCCATTCCGCATTGATGATCGGGTCGCCCGATCGCTGAAGCTTTCTGCTGCCGGTATGGAGGCCGCGCAGCAGCTCTCCAAGCAAGGGGTTCTGGAAGAGGTCTCCCAGCTGACGCCTGAGCTCTTGAAAGACGGGAGTTGGCGGACGAAACGTTTCCGTAAATACACGATCAGTCTTCGCGCGCCGCGGATTGCGCCGGGCAAGAAACATCCCTATCGCGAGTTTCTGGATACCGTCAAGACCAAACTTGTGAGCATGGGATTCCAGGAAATGCGGGGCCCGCTGGTGGAGACCGAATTCTGGAACATGGATGCCCTCTTCATGCCGCAGTTCCATCCGGCCAGAGACATTCATGACGTCTACTTCGTCAAGGAACCGAAACAGGCCACGTCGATTGCGGAGCCGTTTTTGTCCCGGGTTGCTCAGGCGCATCAGAACGGCGGCTCAACCGGTTCAACCGGCTGGAACTATCCCTTTGACATGGCGCGGGCTCGTCGGCTGGTCTTGCGGAGCCAGGGGACGGCCGTTTCGGCTCATACGCTGGCAGCACAGCCGGCCGTGCCGGGAAAGTATTTCTCCATCGCCCGTTGTTTTCGCTATGACCAAGTCGATGCGACGCATGCGACCGATTTTTTCCAGGTGGAAGGGATCGTACTTGGCGAAGACATCAACTTTCGTACGTTGCTCGGTCTGCTGAATCTCTTTGCCCGTGAAGTAGCCCAGGCCAAGGAGGTCAAGTTTCTTCCGGCCTATTTCCCGTTCACCGAACCATCGGTCGAGATGCATGTGCGCCATCCGAAGCTTGGCTGGATGGAGTTGGGCGGAGCCGGGCTGTTCCGGTCGGAAGTCACTCTTCCGCTAGGTGTGACCGTTCCGGTGATCGCATGGGGGCTTGGGCTTGATCGCATGGCGATGGTGGCGCTCGGGATTCACGATATTCGCGAGTTGTTCACCGACAATCTTGATCTCATCCGCTCCACCAAGGGGGCCTTGTAGGTTTCACATGCCCACGATTACGATTTTCAAACAGGATCTTGAGGGATTGCTTGCAGGGCCGGGAGAGGCTCGCCAACCGATTACTCTGGAACAAATCGAAGACTCGTTGATGCTCGTGAAGGGTGAGTTGAAGGGGCAGAATCCGGATACCGGCGAACTGCGCATTGAGTTGCAAGATAGCAACCGTCCCGATCTCTGGTGCTGCGAAGGGATTGCGCGGCAGATCCGGGTGAAGCGGCAGGGTTCCCTTCCAAAGTACGATTTTCTTGCGACCAAGCCGCAATCACCGAAGCGACTGAACGTGACTCCCGGCCTGGAAAAGGTTCGGCCATTTGTGGCGGCCTGCACGGCGACCGGTTATCGCGTGACGAAAGATGGCCTTGCGCAGCTGATCCAGACACAGGAAAAACTGGCTGAGATGTTCGGCCGTAAACGCCGGACTGTGTCGATCGGGCTCTATCGGCTTGCGGCGATCGAGTTTCCTGTCACCTATGACTTGGTAAAGCCTGGCGAAGCAGCCTTCACGCCGCTGGGTATGGACACGGTCATGACGTTGGGAGAGATGTTGCTCGTCCATCCCAAGGGCTTGGAGTTCGGCGGGATTCTCTCGGGACAGGATCGGGTGCCATTCTTGCGTGATGCAAAGGGGCGAGCCCTCTCCTTCCCGCCGATCATCAATAGCCGTGAAGTGGGAGAAGTGCGGGTGGGAGACGATGCCCTCTTCGTCGAGGTGACCGGCACTGACCTTTCGATGGTGGTCCTGACTCTCAATATTTTTGCGGCGAATCTGGCAGATCGTGGCGCAGTGATTGAGCCGATCGAAGTGCGGTATCCCTATAAGACCGATCTCGGCGAGGCCGTCATGACTCCCCAAGATCTGGGAAGGTCGCGCACGCTTCCTGTACAGACGATTGAGCGGGCCCTTGGGCAGGACTTAGGTGTCCATGAAGTGGCCAGGGCCTTAGTGGCCTATGGCTATGAGGTGACGACGGAGGCTGAGCAGGTAACGGTGACACTTCCACTGTATCGTCAGGATCTGATGCATGCGATGGATGTCGTCGAAGATGTGGCGATCAGCCGAGGATTTGCAGACTTCTTGCCGGTGATGCCCTCGCAGTTCACGGTGGGGGGGCTTTCACGCATCGAAGAGTCCTCCGACAGGGTGAGAGCGCTCATGGTCGGTATGGGCTTTCAGGAGATTATTTCCAACATTCTCGGTTCACCCCAAGATTTGCGTGATGCGATGCGGCTGGAAGGGACGGAGTGGGGGCAGCTGGTCGAGGTGGACAATGTGATGTCCTTGAACTTCTCTGCGCTTCGGCAATGGATGCTTCCCTCGTTGCTTCGCGTAGAAGCGGCATCGAACCGGGCCTTTTACCCCCATCGGATATTCGAAGCAGGCGAAGTGGCCAGGCCTGACCCTACGCAGGCTCTCGGATCACGTACGGTCATGGTGCTCGGCGGGATGATCGCTCATGCCGATGCGCACTTCTCTGAGATCCACTCCTGTCTGGACACATTATTTTACTATGTGGGACAAGCGTACAGCTTAGAACCGATTCAACATCCGTCATTTCTTGCCGGACGTGCGGGCAGTATCCTGTCCGAAGGGAAACGGGTTGGTGTGATTGGGGAGTTGCACCCGGAAGTACTCGAACGATGGCAGATCAGCGTCCCGGCCGTCGCATTTGAAATCGACCTGACACAACTCGCCGAACGGCCCTGAGGCATACGCCGGCTGGCGCATTCCTCAAGGCTCGCATCCTGTTCCGATCAATGGTTCGAAGAGTGCTCTTGCGAGGCGACTGTGTTTAGGCAGCAGCCGGAGCAAGGTGTTGCTTGGCAAGACCGACCAACTGCTCGAATCCCGTGGCATCCTTGATCGCCATATCCGAGAGGACCTTGCGGTCCAAGAGGATATTCGCCTTCTTCAGAGCATTGATAAACCGGCCATAGGTGAGTCCATGTGCCCGAACTGCCGCGTTGATGCGCGCAATCCACAATACACGAAAATCCCGTTTCCTATTTTTCCGGCCCGTATAGGCGTAAGCCTGACCCTTATCAACTGATTCTGTTGCGGTGCGGAACAGACGGCTCTTCCCACCGTACTGTCCTTTAGCCAGTTTCAGCCGTTTCTTCCGACGATGTCTTGTTTTGGGGCCACCTTTTGCGCGAGGCATGGGTCAATACTCCTTTTGGTTAACGCGAGTCGTGTCTTCTCATTTAGCTGTAGGGCAATAAGCGATCCAGCGCCTGAGTTTTGGTCTTATCCACGAGAACCGTGCCGCTCAACCGGCGCTTCCGATCCTGCGTCTTGCTGGTGAGGATATGGCGTTTTCCCGCTTTCCGCCTGACCAATTTTCCAGAGCCGGTGCGGGTAAACCGCTTTTTGGCTCCACTATGGGATTTCATCTTCCTTTTCTTCATGTCCGTGCTTCCTTTTGTTAATAGCGTTCGGGCCGACCGTCTTATTTGGGCGCCACGATCATGATCAAGCTCCGCCCTTCCATGCGGGGGGCGTACTCGATCGTGCCCTTCTCTCCCACTTCGGCGATCACCATATTCATGAGCGTTCGGCCCATTTCCTGGTTCGCCATCTCACGCCCGCGGTAGGTCAAGACGACTTTCGTCTTGTTGCCATCGGCCAGAAATCCCTTGATCTGTCGAACCTTGATCTCCAAGTCATGTTTATCCGTTCGAGGGCGCAGCTTGATTTCCTTGACCTGCGTCGACTTTTGGTGGCGCCGGTTCTGGTGATCTTTCTTGCTCAGCTCAAACTTATATTTCCCGTAGTCCATAATGCGGCATACGGGAGGCACGGACGTCGGGGCGATCTCGACGAGGTCATACCCCTGATCTTGTGCTTGTTTGAAGGCATCCGCTGTCAGAAGAATGCCAAGCTGTTCGCTCTCTGGCCCAATTACCCGGACTTCGCGCACTCTGATTTCTCGGTTAACTCGTAGTTTGGGGACGATAAGACACCTCTTATTGTGTCAGTGAATGTTGCTGCCCTGCCGGCTTAAGGTCTGCACGGAGCAGGTCGAGCGCTCCCGCGACGGTCATGCTGCCAAGGTTGGCACCGCTCCGGCCTCGTATAGCCAGAGTCCCACTCTGCACTTCTCGGTCGCCAACCACAAACATAAATGGAACCTTCGCTTTTTCTGCTTCTCGAATTTTGAGCCCGATTTTTTCATTCCGAATGTCTGCTTCAGCGCGGAATCCGGCAGCCTTGAGCTGGGCCACGACTTCGGCAACGTAGGGCCGCTGGTTGTCCGTGATGGACATGACGGTTGCCTGAACCGGGGCGAGCCAGGTTGGGAAGGCACCGCCGAAATGCTCGATCAGAATGCCGAAGAACCGTTCGATCGATCCCATCAGGGCCCGATGGATCATGATGGGTTGGTGAACTTTGCCGTCTTCTCCAATATAACCCAACTCGAACCGCTCGGGATTATTGAAGTCGACTTGAATGGTCGAGCATTGCCAGGAGCGACCCAGCGCATCTTTGATTTTGATATCAATCTTTGGCCCGTAGAAGACGCCTTCTCCAGGATCGATCTGGTAGGCGATGCCTCGGCCCTTCAATGCGGCTTCGAGCGCGCTGGTGGCCTGGGCCCATCGTTCTTCCGAACCGACTGACTTTTCCGGTTTCGTCGAGAGGTACACTTCAAAGTCGGTGAATCCGAAGGTGCCGAGAATAAAGAACGTGAAGTCCAGAACCTGGCTGACTTCACTTTCAATCTGATCGGGCCGACAGAACAGGTGTGCATCGTCCTGAGTAAAGCCGCGGACTCGCAGCAAACCATGGAGCACGCCGGTCCGTTCGTACCGGTAGACGGTCCCTAATTCGCCATAACGGATGGGGAGGTCCCGGTAACTGCGCAGGTGCGACTTATAGATCATGATATGGAACGGGCAATTCATCGGCTTGAGCTGGTACTCGCTATTCTCAAGCATCATGGGTGCGAACATATTATCGCGGTAGTAATCGACGTGGCCGCTGGTTTTCCAGAGATCGAGCCGGGCGACATGAGGGGAATACACCAGTTCGTACCCGTTCTGAATATGCTGGTCGCGCCAAAAGTTTTCGATCAAGAGTCGTATCGTTGCGCCCTTCGGGTGCCAGAGGATCAGGCCAGGGCCAATTTCATCCTGGATTGAGATCAAGTCGAGCTCCTTGCCGACTTTGCGGTGGTCTCGTCGCTTGATCTCTTCGAGCCGGGCAAGATGTGCGTCGAGCTCTGCCTGGGACGGGAAGGAGGTTCCGTAGATCCGCTGCAGCATGGGATTGCGCTCGTCACCGCGCCAGTAGGCTCCGGCCGTGTTCAAAAGCTTGAACGCTCCGACATGACCTGTCGTCGGAAGATGCGGGCCGCGGCAGAGATCGGTAAATTCCCCCTGACTATAGGCAGAGATCGGTTCGTTATCCGGGAATCCCTGAATCAGTTCAACTTTATAGTTCTCGCCACGAGACTGAAAGAATTTCACTGCCTCTTGTTTCGACAGTTCAGCCCGTTTCACGGGAAGGGCACGCTTGATGATTTCTTTTGCACGCGCTTCAATTTTCTCGAGATCTTCGGGCGTAAAGGGGCGCTCATAGGCAAAGTCGTAGAAGAACCCATCCTCAAGGGCCGGGCCGACTGTCAGTTGTGCGGTGGGAAATATTTCTTTGACGGCCTGCGCCATAATGTGGGTGCTGCTATGGCGGTAGACCTCGCGGCCTTCCACGCTGTCGAATTGCAATGGGGCCACTTCAGCATCTTCAGTCAGTGCATGTGAGAGATCGACGGTTTGGCCGTTCACCTTCGCAGCGAGGATGTTTGGGCCAAGCTTCAGGCCGAGAGCCGACAGGGCAGACCCAACGGTTTGTCCTGCCGGAATATCCCGACTACTGCCGTCTTTGAGCGTAATTTTCATGACATGCACGAACTTCAATCAAGCACTAGAAACAACAAAGGCACCCCGCCTACGAGAGGCAAGCGGATGCCCTCAGCTGGGTGGTAGGCGCGGACGGTCTTGAACCGTCGACCTCTACCGTGTCAAGGTAGCGCTCTCCC
>JANYAJ010000147.1 GCA_025361385.1 Nitrospira sp. | reverse complement strand
CGGAGAGCTGTTCTATACGCTGAAAGAAGCCCAAATCATCATCGAACGATGGCGGATTCACTACAACACGGTCCGTCCGCACAGCAGTCTCGGGGGCCTGCCACCTGCTCCCGAAACCATCCAGCTTGCGAGCTGAGGACTAACATGGTACGTGGTACAAAAACTCCCGGCTGGTCACCGGCTCGTCACCACTCCGCGAAAGTCTCCTTGTGGCCCATAGATCGGAGCCGAGAATCCCACCGCCATCATCCCCTCTGACTCTGGTGAAAGCTCAGCCTCCAACAGATATATCTGTCCTCTCTGTCTCGCCTTCGTAAACCAATCTGGCTAATCAACACCCGGACCACCCTCTGCCTGATCCTTTGTCGCCCGACCGATATCCGGCCTGGCAAACACGTCGGTCGCCGCAACGATTCGACCGCTCGCATCGGTCACCCCTATCCAGGAGTAGTACCAGTAGAGCTTCTTGTATTGCCGTAATTTCTGAGTTTTTTCATCCGGGTTGCCCTCTACGAGAACTCTGTTATCCGCAAACAACTGGATATCACCGAACCGCTCAAACAAGACACGATCAAGCGTATCCGCGGCCCTGGCGGCCGTTCTCGCGAGGTCTGCGCCCCTCTCCTGAACCAGCACGGCCCTCAACGAAGCCAACAAATAGAGCCCCGTCCCTACTGCGATCGCAAAAGACAGAAGCAAGACCAGGGGAAGGAAGGATCCTGACCACCAAGGTCTGTCGGGCGCCACTCGTACATTAAGAGTCAAGTTTTCTACTTCCTCTATCACTCGCTAGACAATGTAGGCTGCTCCCTGCGATCGTCGAACTGTGACTTGTCCTAGCAACGGTGAGGGATTGTTTTCGGCACACACATGACAGAGGCGAGCATGGGTGCCACAGTCGGAACCAGTCTCGAGAAGGGTGGTTCCACGAGAACCTAAGTGGAACGAAAAAACAGATATGCTGATGGGGCACGTCCAGCATCTACATGCCAATTCTCCACTACGAGAGGAGTACCGTACCAAAACGCGACGAAGCGATTCGAGAGTAGCAGGCTTCAAGAATCGAGACAATAGGCCGTGGCTCCAATGTGTCGGGTAGACTATTCTGAGAAGCGGTCAAGATGAGAGGGACAGGATTGAAATCGCATGATGTGAAGGAAACGGTGACGACCCGTTCAATCATGACGTCCGTCTTGATCACGGGAACATTAAGCCACTGTATGTGAGTTGACGCGCGCCGTCGGTGCTATCCTGCCACCCTTCCGCTCAGCCTGATGGGTATGAACGCCAAGCCCATCCGCCAGGAGCGACTTCGCACCGTGCGAACTGTGCGATACCGCTCACCTATAATTGCGACCGTGACGCAAGCCTCTCTCTCGCAACTCATCAGCTTTTTCAACCCTCTCTATCATTTGGCAATTTTGGCAAGAGAATCCTGCACACGCGACTGGGACGAGCTACCGCCAATGGCATCAGTTGTGCACTGCTCTATCAAATACCGTGACCCGTTCTACCGAAGATGAGCGGACAACCCCTGAAAGAAGCATCAAAGGAAGATGCCTATGCCACCGATATTGCGGGCAGTCCTGACAGAGAGTGCCGATCTGCTAGTCAGGACAGTCAAGGTGACGATCGGGATGGTTCTACTCACGCTCGCGATCATACTCGTCGGCTGGTTGTTCTCATCCAGTCTTCCTCACCAGGCCTTACTGATGATCAACGGCAAATAGTGACTCGCCGGTAGTCACGCAGGGTTAGGGGCGCCGGTCGAAGGCTTCAAGCAGAGAAAACAATGAACCAATCTCTCTATCTGAAAATTGTAACGCGTGGATGGGGGCAGGGAATTGCAGAAAACCCCCAACACCCAGGATGAATGCCATGTCGTCTCATGAACCAATGGCTCCAACGATGGAGAAACCCCAAAACGGGATCCGTGGGCTGAAGCATTGGCGCTATGACCTGTTAGCCGGGTTACAAGTGGCACTCATCGGGCTTCCCCTTTCGCTGGGTATCGCGGTAGCCTCCGGTGCCCCACCCATCACCGGAGTCATCTCAGCCATCATCGCCGGGCTGGTCTTTCCATTTCTCGGTGGCGCCTATGTGACCATCAGCGGACCGGCCGCCGGCCTTGCGCCGGCTCTGCTGGCCGGCATGATTGCGCTCGGCCATGGAGACTTAGCGGTGGGATATCCGCTCTTGCTGGTGGCGATTTGTCTAACCGGCGTCGTCCAGGTGGTGCTGAGTATCTTGCGCGCTGGGAGCTTCGCCCTGTATTTCCCCATCTCGGTGGTCGAAGGCATGTTGAGCGCCATCGGCATGCTGATCATTATCAAACAAATCCCCCAACTTTTGGGGGACCAGCTGCCGCCCGTCAAATCTATTCCAGCAGCCATCCTGGCGATTCCTCACGATATCCAGGAGATGAATCCGGAGATCTTTCTCGTCGGAGGGCTTGCGTTGGCGCTCCTCTTTTTTCTTTCCAGCAGAACAGAGCGGTGGGCCACGCTCATCCCGGCGCCCCTCCTGGTAGTCAGTCTGGGCGGCGCAGCCAGTTGGTTGCTACAACTCCCGCAGGAATACTTGGTCCACATACCCCTCGATATTTTCCAACATGGCATTCACTTTCCACACTTTTCTGAAGCCTGGCAGAGTCAGGACTTATGGATGGCCTTCCTGGTCACGATCGTCACGCTCACCCTCATCGATGGCACCGAGTCGCTGGCCACGATCGCGGCGGTCGATAAGATTGACCCCTTTCATAGAAAATCGGATCCCAACGTAACCCTGCGGGCCATGGGTATCTCCAACATCCTCTCCAGCCTGGCCGGCGGCTTGACGATTATTCCCGGCGGCGTGAAAAGCACGACCAATATCATGGCCGGAGGACGAACCCTCTGGGCCAACTTTTACTATGCCTGCAGTCTCGCACTCCTCTTATGGTTCGGGACAAGGCTCATCAATCTGATTCCGCTTTCAGTCCTGGCGGCATTGCTCATCTGGATCGGATGGCAACTCTGCGCACCCAGGATTTTCCAGAAGATGCTCGCGATCGGCAAGGAACAGCTATTGATCGCGGTGGTCACCGTCGTGGTCACCCTGTACACCTCTGATCTGCTGGAAGGAGTAGCCCTTGGCACACTGACGAAGGTCATCGTGCTCTGTGTTGATCTGATACGGGCTTCAACCAGAGACACTCCATCCGGCGAGTCCTTTCTCAGACACTCTGCCAGACTCCTGCCTGCTGCGCTCACCGAATTATTCAGCAATCCGGTTATTCGAATCGGAGACGGCCGCGGCTCTCGTGAGCGGTACAGTGTCATGACCGTTGCGACCAGCGCGATCCGGGGCACGGTCGGAGAGATGAAGAATCCGTATAAAATCTACCTGTCCTCCGTCACCTGCATGAACCTGATGAAACTCGACAAAGCGCTCCACGAAACGCTCGTCGTTCCCGCGAACTCCAAAGCCAACTTTTTGATCATCTTGGCGGGACAGGTGATCGACCATACCTCGATGGAGTATTTGCACCATTTCCAGGATCAATGTATCGAGGCCGGCCATACCTGCGCGATCGTGGGAGTGGACCATTTCCGGGCGTTTTCGGACCATGTGCTGGCCTACCGCGTCAATCCTCCCCGCACCCTCATGGCGTTCGCATGAAGGAAAGAGTCCTCTGCGCAGATGAAAGAAGGCGACAACTCTGTGGCTGTTGCAGCCCGATGTGCCCCGATCCAGAGGCAGGAGCACATAACGCTCTAGGCCTCATGGTATCGATAGACTTCCCCAATCAATGACCCTACTGGGCGAACCGGAGACCGTGAGCTCCGAACGATAAGGAACGTTGCAACCATGACAAATTCAACGCTGCCACACGCGAGCAAAGATGATGTCATCATTCATGGCATGCCCATCCAGAAACGGATCGATTGGCTGATTCATCATGCGGACCGTCACTCTCAGGAGTTCAAGAGTCCCGAATCGTGGTTGGCGCGCAGCCGCTACCAGGCGAAACATCCCACCGACATCGTGGCATTCAAGTGCATGGACGGACGCATCAATATCCCGGTGGCCACCAACACGCCCTACGGCATCATGCTGCCATTCCGCAATCTCGGCGGCCGCTTCCACCTGGGCTGGCCGCACCTCGGAGAAGTATTATCAGAACATGTGCAGAGCGTCGCGGGACAGGGACGACGCACCCTGGCACTCGTCACCTACCATTACTCCAAAGGCGACCCCCTCCGCGGTTGTGCAGGGTTTAATTATGATACCGCTGCGGCGCGCAGCCACACATTCGAGATCAGACGGCAGGTGGAAGCGGTCTTCGGCACCGGTCACGGCACGGTGTATCCACTGGTGTGCGGCTTCGAAACCGACGAAGATGCCCTGGTGCTTCACGGTAGCGACGAGGAAGTCCTGGACCTCTCCACCCTCTCCTCCGAAAATTATGACAGTCTGCCGGCAATGCTGGCACAGCTCTACCCCGATATGCCCGACCAGATGCGCCATGATCTCTTGCCCCTGGTACGTGGCAACATCGCGCACATCGCCGAAGTCAAGCACACCAACCGGGAACTCAACATCGAGCATCGCGAATGGATGATTTGCATCGGACGAGGGTTCGACTGGCTACATATGCCTAACCTTGCCCTGATCATCGGACCCTACAGTCCCGACCTTGCCGACCCCATCCGCAAGGCCGCCGGCATTATCGAGGCCAATATGCGAGCCGGTCGGATCCCTGATGACGGTTTCCTCCTACTCGCCGAGACGCCCTACCACGAAATCGGCGTCGACCATGCCCGCACCGAACTCAAGAGCCTCTTCCTGTCCGGGTTCGCGGCCGACGTGATCCGCACTGAATTCCCGAAACTGGCTGAAAAGATGCACGTGCTCACTGCTGTGCTCGCCTGGCAGTCACGGGCGATGGAGATCATTGATTGCGACACAGTGCACCGCCCATGAATTCCAACGCCATAGGTTTCGGTGGCATACTGATGTGCCGTTCACCCAATGTATTTCGAACCTTCAATAGGATTTATCTCCCGTTTCTAGCCACAAGGAGTATCGCCTATGCAAGCCAGTATCTTCGTCACAGATGATGAGCCCGCCCTTCGCAATGCGATTGTGAAGCGCCTGTCTCGACGCCAGCATCGAGTCAGGGCCTTCGAATCTGGAGATGCGCTGCTCGCCGCCGTCGAGCAGGACGTCCCGGACCTGATCCTCCTCGACCTCAAGATGCCAGGAATGACAGGAATCGAAACACTGGAAGCACTGCGCACGAAAGCGCGAGACGCGGCGGTGATCATCCTGACCGCCTATGGAACGGTCGAAGATGCGGTCGAAGCCATGAAGCTGGGGGCCTATGATTTCCTCATCAAGACTGTGGACCTCGGAGGCGTGGAGCCGGTCGTTGACCGGGCCTTGGAGTATCTCCTCTTGCGCCGACGGGTCGCGTTTGCGGCCGAACATGACGCCGGTCACTACGGCCTGTCCGAACTCGTCGCGAACAGCATCTCCATGAAACAACTCCTCGCACGGGTGACCGAGGCGGCACAGAATCCGAAGACGACCGTCCTCCTGACCGGAGAAACCGGAACAGGGAAAGAATTTCTGGCTCGGGTGATTCACCATAATAGTGCGCGCGCAGCTGGTCCGTTTGTGAGGATCAATTGCACGGCTCTTTCGCCAGACCTCTTTGAGCGTGAACTCTTCGGGTACGAACGTGGAAGCGTCCCAGGGGCCGAGCAGCGCAAACTCGGCCTGCTGGAACAGGCAGAATCCGGCACAGTATTTCTAGACGAAGTCGGCGATCTCGATATGGCGATGCAGGGGAAGCTCTTGAGGGTCCTGGAGGATCGATCCTTCCGTCGCATCGGAGGAACCGAAGACATGCGAGGGGACTTTCGTGTCATGGTCGCGTCGAACCGCAACCTCAGGCAGGAGATCGCGGCTCAACGCTTTCGAGAGGACCTCTACCTGCGCCTCAATATCATGGCATGGCAAGTGCCCACGCTTCGGAACCGCGTGGAGGACATTGTGCCGCTCAGTAAACAGTTTATCGTGAAATACGGGATGGAGCTGAGCAAGGACGTGAAGGAAATCGATTCCGCAGCCATCGCTGTTCTGGAACGCTATTCCTTTCCAGGCAATGTGCGCGAGTTGCATAACATCATCGAGCGGGCGATGATATTGTGCAAGGGAAGCATCTTAACGGCCGGCGATCTGCCTACGGAATTACGGGACGTTCTCGCACCTGTGACGACGGCATAGACCGGTGCGTTCTCCTCGATTCGAGTGGATGGTCGCGTGATCATGGCGTCCTCGCTTCGCGGAGCGTATGAACGAATACATGCCCCTCACGTGGACGCGCACGGCGAGGCAGGAGCTCCATTTTTTTGACAATCCCATGTCTCGAACTTAGGATACTCGGACCATCTTGGAGCACCTATGCGGGAGTATCTGACGTGCTTGTTCAATAACCTTCCGATCGAACGGAAGCTGCTGCTGGTTTCAGTGATCCCACTGACCGCCCTCATCTTGCTCAGTGCCGTCACCTATCAAAGCGTACAAACGGTCGAGCGGGATGAAGAGCAACTCAACCGCTTATACCTC
>JANYAJ010000139.1 GCA_025361385.1 Nitrospira sp. | reverse complement strand
GGTTCGGCGGAGACGAGTTCGTCATCGTCTGCGACGACGTCACCACATACGAGATCGAGCAGATCGCCACGCGTGTCCTCGGCGCGCTCGCCGAGCCGTGGTCGATCGGCGCCCAAGAGGTGCACATGACTGCCAGCCTCGGCATCGTGATCGCTGACGAGGATGCGACGCCGGAGAGCATGCTCAAGGATTCCGATGCCGCCATGTACCGAGCCAAGGAGCGTGGCAAAGGTCGGATGGAATTGTTCGACGAGACGTTGCGCTTCAAGGCCGAACACCGTTTCTTCACCGCCTCGCAGCTCCACAGAGCACTCGACCGCGAGGAGTTCACGCTGCACTACCAACCCGTGGTGGACATCTCGTCGGGAACCATGATCAGCGTCGAGGCGCTGCTGCGTTGGAACCATCCAGACCGCGGAATCGTGCATCCGGCGGAGTTCATTCCGTTGGTCGAAGAGAGCGGTTTGATCGTGCCGATCGGTGCCTGGGTTCTGGAACAGGCGTGCAATCAGCTGGTCGAATGGCAGCGCGAGCAGCGCACCTTGGTCGGTCCGGACGCGATGATCAAGAACATGACCATGGCGGTCAACGTCTCTGTCCGGCAACTGCTCGCTTCCGATGTCGAGGCAATGGCTGCAAACGTCCTCGACCGGACGGGCGCGCCATCATCGGACATCACCCTCTGTGGGAGTTCGCCGGGAAGACTGCAGACCACGATTCATCATGATGATGAAGAAAAACGGATGCAGTTGCCCGGTGGGGGTTGTTGTTAATGGTTAGCGGGAAAAGCGCGAAGGGCGAGACAAGAGCGAGAAACCAGTCTCGCTCGTCGTGCAGGTCTCGCGAGAAGCAGGAGGAATGATGGCTGAGCAATATTCGTTCGATGTGGTGTCGGAAGTGGATATGCAAGAGATGAAGAATGTCGTCGATCAGGCGTCGAAGGAGATCAAACAGCGCTTTGACTTCAAGGACTCGAAGACGGAAATTACGTTGAAGGAGAAGGAGAAGGAACTCTCCTTGGTCTCCGACGATGAATATAAGCTCAATGCGGTGATCGACATCATCAAGGCTAAGTGCATCAAGCGCGGGGTGTCGTTGAAAGCGTTTGACTATGGGACCATCGAAGCGGCGCTGGGTGGAACGGTGCGCCAGGTGGCGAAGATTCAAAGCGGGATCGCGGCGGACAAGGCCAAAGAAGTGACGAAGGCCATCAAGGAGTCCAAGCTGAAAGTGCAGGCGCAGATCCAGGGCGAGCAAGTGCGCGTGCTGAGCAAGAGCAAGGACGATCTCCAGGCGGCCATGGCATTTCTCAAGGGGCAGGATTTTGAGATTGATCTGCAGTTCACCAACTACCGCTGATCCAGTATGCTGAAACAGGTCACCAGCTTCGTTCTCGGTCGATCGAGCGCCTCAACGTGCAGGCAGCACGCCTCGGCGCTTGATCTCCCTGCGGCCTTGCTGGATGACCTGTTTGAGCATCCTGGATAGATTCTGCACCGTTCAACACATGACACACGCTCTCGCTCTTCTGCTTTTTTTTGTTGCGGCCCTCGCTGGCTGTAATCGCAGCGATGCGATTGTGGTGATCCAGCTCCATCCGAAGAATCCAGACATCATCTACGTCGCGACGAACGACTACATCTATAAGACGCGCGATGGAGGCCGGACCTGGACGAATCTGTCGCAGGGCATGAGCCATTCCCGCGTGATTTCGATGGCGCTCGATCCCGTCTATCCCGCTACGGTGTATGCCGGTACGAAGGGCGATGCGGTGTACAAGAGCTACGATGGCGGGCAACGCTGGGTTTCGCAACGATCCGGCCTGGACGATGTGACGGTGTCTTCTGTGGTTAACCAATTTGTCTTCGATCCGGCTGACAATCTGCATCTGTTCGCCGCAACGACGATGGGGGTGTTTGAAACCAAGAACGCCGGTGACAGTTGGACGAAGCGCATGGAGGGCATGAAGGAAGTGCTGATGGTCGTGACGCTTGGCCTGGACCCCACGAGGCCTGAGATTCTCTATGCCGGCACGAGCGGTGGTGTTTATAAATCGCTTGATCAAGCAGGGCATTGGGAGAAGGCGAACAACGGTCTCGTGTCTCCCGCCATCATCAAGTCATCACGCGCGCTGAATGTGACGGCCACTCTCGTCGACCCCTATGAGCCGGACACGGTCTATGCCGCGACGCTCGAAGGACTCTACAAGTCGACGGATGCGGCGGCATCGTGGGTGCGCATCGCCCAATCGCTGCACGATCAGATGGTGTTCTCGATGGTCTTGGATCGGACGAAAAAAGGTGTGATCTATCTGGGAGGCCGGGAAGGCATTCACCGGAGCGAAGACGGCGGGAACACCTGGACGACGCTGAATAAGGGGTTGGCAACACTGAATGTGCGGTCCCTCGCGCAGAGTGCCACCGACCAGAAATTATTTTATCTTGGGACGAACGGGAGCGGCTTGTATCGCAGTCAGGATGCGGGCGAGACGTGGGAGCCGATGCCGCCGGTGGTTACCGCGTCTTCATCCTGAAACGGATAGTGGCAGAGTGTCACATGAGGATCGGTCTGTTAGCGGTTTTGCAGGCTGGATCCGACAGAGGAGCCTCCAAGGGAAGACCCGACCGAGCTGTCCTGTAGGCTTGAGCCGACGTTCGACGATCCGAGGCTTGATCCGATAGACGAGTCGGAAATGTTTGAGCCGATAGTCGAACGTTGGAGCGATGAGTTCACCGCCGACGAAGTATCGTTATTGAGCGTCGATTCTCCAATCGAGGGGCCTGCCCGCCCGGTGGCGCCGATTGCAAAGCCGGTCGGGCCGCTTGCGCCGATGTCTGTGCTGCTCTTGGGGGAAGCTCCGATATCCTGACCGGTCCGTCCACTTTCTGTCTGTGCGCCTGTTTTGGGGGCTTTTCCGATGTTCGGCCCTGCGGCCGGTGCTACGCCAATATCCATTCCGGTCTTGGCGCTTCCAGGGAGCTTGGGGGCGCGAATGTCTCTGTTGATCGATTCTTCCAGGTCTCGCATGGTGCGGGTTTCCTGTCCGCTTTCTTCAAAATCGACCTGCTCTCGCCTGTTCGATGCGTCGCCAATTTTTTCAAGTCTGCTCCGGAGAGTTCGGAGGTCGGCCCTGGCCGTCGTCACGGGCGTGATCATATCTCGAAGCATGATGCCTCGTGAGGCCATCGAATAATTAGAGAGCTGCCTTTGTGTGGATTCCAGGAGTTCCGAGACTTCCTCGCCCAGGTCTGCGATCCGCTGGAGTTCGTCGGGGTCGGTTTTGCAACAGCTGAGAAACTGACGATATTCACGCAGAAATGTCGACACGTCGCGCTGTAGATTCTCGACCTTGAAGTCGCGAGGCGCTTTCTCGCTTGTGACCGCTTCCCCTTCTTGCTCTACCGTCAGAGCCTCTTTCTTCTCAACCAACGGGACACAACCCGGTCCTTTGGTCGCAGAATATTGTTGATCGGCTTTGCGATCCGGGCACCAATAGACTGGAGATGCCGCTGAGGCTGTGGCGGCAGCGATGGCGCTGAACGTGAGAGCGATTCCTGCCGTGAAGACCGTCACGCAGAGGGGCTTGGCTGTTGTGAGTGAATGCATAAAATCATTCTCAACCCGACTCGAATCCTTGTCAATGAAACCGGCCAACTTTGTGTGCATGGTTACCGCATAACGCCAATGGATCGATCTTGCGTGGACGCACTCCTGAGAGGAGGTGAGCTCACCTCCTCGGCCACGAGCGACAGTACTGGGCCATGGTAAACCGTTTCTCCTTCCAGTCTTTGCTCATTAAGAAGTGGATGGTGGGTGAGTGTAGTGTGGCAGGGATGTTGGGATGTCACGAGGAGCCAATTTCCTTCCCCTCGTTACATTCTGTCTCCAGGAATTCAGTCCAAAGCAGAGACCGTTTCTCCCTGTGGGTGTCAAAAATTAGGGGGATGCCATGCCTTTTCCCCTCAAAAATTCCTGGAGAATCCGAGGCCATAAAAGTTTCATAAGTACATGAATCTTTTGTTGACAAGTCTTTGAGTGGGTGTATACTCCTGGTCTAGTGGGAGAAAGTGGGTGAGTCTGGTGAGCGTTGATTTTATGGAGGTTTTTCGACATCTCCCGGTCATGTCAGAAGAGGTCCTGTTTTGGCTCATTCGAGAGGATAGCCGAGTCTATCTTGACTGTACAGTGGGGTACAGTGGGCATGCTGAAAAGCTTCTTGAATCAAGCAGTTCGAACTCCAGACTTATCGGCCTTGATCGCGATGCGGTCGCCATTGCAGCCAGCCGAGAACGGCTCGCTCGATTCGGCGACCGTGCACACCTCATCCATGGGCACTTTGTGGAACTGAAACAGCATCTTGCTGCCAGTGGTATTAGTCAGGTCGATGGAATTCTGTTCGATCTTGGCGTGTCGTCCCCGCAGTTGGACGAAGCGACTCGTGGGTTTAGTTTTCAAGGGGACGGCCCATTAGACATGCGCATGGATCAATCGAAAAGTGGAACGGCAGCTGACCTGATCAATCAATGGTCGGAAGCGGAGATGGCCGACGTAATTTTCCAGTTTGGCGAAGAGCGGTTTTCCCGGCGCATTGCGCGCGCCATTGTCAGTGCTCGAGAGCGTCGTCCTTTGTCGACGACGAAGGAGTTGGTCTCTGCGATCGAGGGCGCTGTCCCTGCGAGTTATCGGCATGGTCGTCTCCATTGCGCAACCCGTACGTTTCAGGCCATTCGTATCGCCGTCAACCAGGAGCTCGACTGCCTCGAGCCGGCGTTGCGCGACGCGGTGGATGTCTTGTCTCCGGGTGGACGTCTCTGCGTGATTTCATTTCATTCGCTCGAAGATCGAATTGTGAAGCATACGTTTCGGGCCCTTTCCGGCAAGGAGGATCCTTTGTTGGAGGTGCTCACGAAGAGACCGCAGGTTGCGACCAAGAAAGAATCGGACAGAAATCCTCGGTCACGTAGTGCCAAGCTGCGGGCCGCCCAACGGGTCTCCAAGGAGGGTCATTCATGAAGACGCTCACGATTATCGCCGGTGTGATGTTGGTCTTCGTGTTTGTGTGGGAACGGGTCGATGTCGTTCGGTTGGGTTATCAGATCGAACGATCGAAGAGTCAGAAAATATTGCTGGAGCGGGAGCGGGATCAGCTGCAAGTAAAAGTGTCTTCGCTGGCGGCTCCGGAGCGGATCGCAAAGTTGGCGACGGAGAAGTTGGGGTTGGTTCCACCGCAGCAGGGACAAGTGTTGATGGTGCATCAGCCTGGAAGCGCTCCGGGTCTGGCGCGTCCGTCCAGTGAGCCGGTTCGTTTGGCGCGGCATATGGCCGCTGGGGGGGTGAACGAGTGACTGCCGGGCCTTCTCGCGGGCGTCGCTATGTGATGCTGCTGCTGTTTCTCTGCGGGTTCAGCGTCATTGTGTTTCGATTGGTCACGCTCCAAGTGCTTCAGGCGGCAGAACTCACGGCCAAAGCCGATCGCCAACATCAAAAGACGGTGTCATTCGAAGGCGCGCGAGGCACGGTATCGGACCGGCACGGCAAAGTGCTGGCGATGAATGTGGAGGTGCCGTCCGTGTTCGGTGTCCCGACGTCGTTGGAAAGCCCGTCGACCGTCGCCCGCCATCTTTCTCCGGTGCTCCATATTCGAACCGGTGAGTTGGAGAAGAAGCTTCGCCAAGATAAGAGCTTTGTCTGGTTGGCGAGAAAGCTCGAGCCTGAACAGGGCCGTCGTCTAGAGCAGATGTCGTTAGATGGGATCGGTGTGGTGATGGAAGGGCGACGGTTCTATCCCAAGGGGCCGTTGCTGGCTCATGTCCTTGGATTTTCCGGGATGGATGGGCAGGGGCTCGAGGGGCTCGAGCGCCGATACGATTCGCAGCTGCATGGGGAAAAGCGCGTCACCGTCCTGCAGCGCGATGCATTGGGGCGCACGGTGTTTCCGAAGGGCGTGACGGAGCAAGTGCCGACACCGGGACATGCCTTGACGCTGACCATCGACGAAGTGATCCAGTACATCGCCGAAAAAGAACTCGAAGAAGCGGTCTTTCATGCCCGCGCGAAGTCCGGGACGATCATTGTCATGGAGCCGCAGACTGGCGCGATTCTCGCGATGGCGGTCAGTCCCCGGTTCGATCCAAACGTCGTCGCCAAGTTGACGCCCGATCGGTGGCGCAATCGTGCGTTGACGGATACATATGAGCCTGGGTCGACGATGAAAGTCGTCGTGGCGGCCGCGGCGCTTGAGGAAAAGGTGATGACTCCCGGCACGATGGTGTTCGGTGAAAACGGCCATATGGTGATCGCGAACACGACGATTCATGACCATGAAAAGCTGGGGTGGATTACGTTTTCTGAAGTGATTCAAAAGTCCAGCAACATTGGTGCGGCTAAAACCGGAATGGCCCTCGGCGATCAACGGCTCTACCGCTATCTTCAGGGGTTCGGGTTCGGTCAACGGACGGAAATCGATCTCCCGGGTGAAGTGAGCGGACTCTTGAAGGCTCCCAAAGATTGGGGCCGTCGATCGGTGGCGTCAATTTCGATGGGACAGGAAGTCGGGGTGACGGCGCTCCAGATGGTGTCGGCGTTGTCGACCCTTGCCAACGGGGGTGTGATGATGAAGCCCTACGTGGTGTCCGAGGTTCGCGATGCGAAAGGTCGCGTGTTGAAGGAAGTCCTTCCGCAAGTGAAGCGGCGCGTCGTATCGCCGGACACGGCATGGATGATGACGACGATGATGGAAGGTGTTGTGACGAA
>JANYAJ010000135.1 GCA_025361385.1 Nitrospira sp. | reverse complement strand
CTGCGGCATGAGGATACCGAGCGGCCCTTTCTCAACAATATGCACGACAACAAGAAGGAGGGCGTCTACTATTGCGCGGGCTGTGACCTCCCGGCCTATTCATCGGAGCATAAGTTCGACAGCGGCACCGGCTGGCCCAGCTTCTGGCAACCCATCGATCCCAAGGTGGTCGAGTCCACCACCGATTACAAATTGATTTTCCCGAGAACAGAAGTCCATTGCGCCCGTTGCGAAGGCCATCAGGGCCATATCTTCAAGGACGGCCCTAAACCGACCGGCTTGCGGTACTGCATCAACGGCGCCGCGCTCAAGTTTGTTCCGGCTTAATTTGTGGGCAGGAGAATAGACCACGGCTGCAAGAACAGCGGGTAGATGACGCATCCTGATCCCGTATACGCTTCTTGCACAGAATCTGGCCCAGTCCCGGTCACCCGCCGGTATGAACCGGAAGATTCTTTATCGTGCAAAGACAGCGCCTAGGAAACCGCCGGTCGACTATCCAATAATTCCCGTATGCGATTGGCCAGAACGATTGGAGTGAAGGGTTTCTGAAGAAACTGAATGCCAGACTCTAGGACCTCATGCTGATCGATCGCGTCAGCCGTGTATCCTGACATATAGAGCACCCTCATCTCCGGATAGAGGGACCGCAGTCGCTCAGCAACCTCTTTGCCGTTCATCCTGGGCATCACCAGATCGGTGACAAGCAGGTGAATGGGCCCCTGATGATTCCTGCAGACCTGGAAGGCTTCGTCGCCGTCCTGGGCATCCAGCACAGCGTACCCTCGAGATTCCAGAATAGTCCGCACCAGTTTCCTGACGAGATCCTCATCTTCCACAACCAGGACCGTCTCCGACCCGCGCGCGGCTTCGGTGTTGGCCGGGAGAGGCGGAGACATGGCGGCGTCCTGTGCGACACGCGGAAAATAGATACGAAAGGAGGTGCCCTTCCCGACTGCACTCGAGAACGCGATACGGCCGCCGCTCTGCTTCACGATTCCGTAAATCATGGACAACCCGAGGCCCGTGCCTTTCCCTACCGCCTTGGTCGTAAAAAACGGATCATAGATATGCCGTTGCGTGTCTACGTCCATGCCCTCCCCCGTATCCGATACCGCAAGCATCACGGATGGACTGTCTATGCCGTCATAGTCGTCGCGGGCTTCCTGGTCATGGATGTCGATGTTCTTAGTTGTAATGGTCAGCGTGCCTCCGCAGGGCATGGCATCCCTGGAATTGACCGCAAGATTCATGATTACCTGTTCGATTTGTCCGGGATCGACTTTCACAGAGCCAGTAGTGGGGTCGAGGATCGTCAGCAACTCAATGTCCTCACCGATCAGCCTTCGTAGCAGCCGCTCCATCGTCACCACTACATCATTGAGATTGAGGGTCTTGGGAGCCAGTACCTGCCGGCGGCCGAAGGCGAGGAGCTGATGGGTCAGCACGGCGGCGCGATCTCCGGCTTCCTTGATCATCTCGACCTTGCCCTTCTGGGGATCGTCCGAAGCCATCGTTCTGAGAAGCATGAAGCAACAGCCATTGATGACCGTCAGGAGGTTATTGAAATCGTGAGCAATGCCGCCGGCCAATTGTCCGACGCCATCGAGCTTTTGGGCCTCACGCAATCGCTCCTCGAGACGGCGATGGATCGAGACATCGCGAAAAATGATCACCACGCCGATGATCTGTCCCTCTTCGTTACGAATCGGAGCGGCGCTATCGTCGATCGGAAGCGTGGTTCCATCTTTTCGTTGAAGCAACGTCCCTTCGGCCAGCTCCAGGACGACTCCTTCCTGAATCACCCGCGTGACAGGACTGTCGACGGGCGTATGCGCATCGCCGCGCATGGTCTGAAATATCTCCGACAGGGGGCGGTCTGTGGCCTCGGAAAAGGTCCACCCCGTCAGCAATTCTGCACTGGGGTTAAGATAGGTGACACGTCCCTCGATATCGGTGGCTAATACGGCATCCCCCACACTATTCAGCGTCGCCGCAAGCCATCGCTCCATCTTTCGCAATTTAGTTTCCGTCTGCTGCCGATAGAGGGCCATCGCAATCGTATGGTGCAGATCCCGATCGTCCAACGGCGTCCGCACATAGCCGAACGGCTCCTTGCGTGCCAGGGATTGCAGTGCGACCGGGTCAGCGTGCGTCGTGGAATATAGAATGGGAATCTCCAATTGCTCGATGAGGTGCTGAGTGGATTCGTGCCGAGCCAGCTCGGTTTGCACCGACGTGCTCATGATCACGAGATCAGGGCGAAGGGCCTCGACACGAGCGAGAAGGGTCTCGCCGGAATGGACCACCTCGCAGACGGCATAGCCCAATTTCTCCAGCCGCTGCTGAATGTCCGTGGCGACACAGGCGTCATCTTCGAGCACGAGAATTTTACTGGCAGACATCATCCTTCCTTTCGTATGAGCCCGAGTGGCAAGGAGGCGCACTGACACCCGTCACACAGGGCCCCAGCCACCGCCAATGGGTGCAGCCCGGGCAGAAGAGAGCCGAAACCAGAGTCTCCCGATCGACAAGGTGCGCGCCCATAACATGCGTCACCACTCAGGTAACCTAAATGTAGATAACACTACCTAGGAAGTCGGTGCATTTCTGTTCACTATTGCTCACTTTCAGGGCTTAGCTCCGGACTAGAGGAACAGGATAAAACCCGGGACGAACTGTAATCTTGAACTGAGTCACGCCGACACATTTGCCGAAAAGAAGAAGAAAGACGAGAAGAAAAAAGAAGACCCCAAGTAGCCCATTTTCTTTGGCAAGACCAGCGCAGGGGGAAACCCACTAGCCCACGCTCAGGAAAGAAGCTAGAGGAGCTGTGAGCTCAGCGGCGAAAAGATGCTCCCGGTATGTGTCCTCCCCGCCGACTAGCGATCAGACCCAGAGGGGCGATCGAGCGGTGAGAAAGGCCGGCCGGAGCTGTAGCCCTCGGCTGGGTTCAAGGGATTCTGAGGGTTGTATTCATTCGCGGGATTGAACGGGTTGCTGGGGATGAAGCGATTCGCCGGATTGGTGGGGTTACTCGGATCGGAGCGATACCTGGGATTGGGGGTATTCGCTGGCGCGGGATACTTCTCTGCGGGATTTAGCGGATTGTCCGGCGCAAACAGCTTGGCAGGATTAAAGAGGTTGGAGTGGCGTTCGGATTTCCCAGGGGAGCCGGATTCGGCGAAGCTGGAGGCAGCGGACCACAGGAAGAAGAGCAGCACCAGAGGCCACATGCCGACCTCCTTAGAAGAAACTTCAGAATGATACGAGCCTACGCCCCACCAGCAAACGGATGCAAGTCTGTCGCAGGAAGCCTGTGATGTCCTTTGCTCGGGTACGCTGCACCGCTCGTGCAGGTTGGGCGGTATCACCAGGCATAGGATTCCGGTGCGGGCCCGCCAGGGCCGGGGAAGATATCGTCGAGCCGTCTCAGCGTTTCATGGCTCAACGTCAGATTCAGGACGCGCATCGTGCCGTTCAATTGCTCCATCGTGCGCGGCCCGATAATCGGCGACATGACGGCCTTTTGGTGCAGCAGCCAGGCCAGCGCCACATCGGCCTGGCGTTCCCCCAGCTGGGTGCAGAGCGCGCCATAGGCTTCCAGCTTGGGGCGATGTGTCTCGATCGTTTTCTTCAGATCCTCGTCAGCACGTCGGCCGACCTTCGCCGGGTCCAATGCCCCGGCCAACAGTCCGCGCGCGAGCGGACTCCAAGGCATCAGGCCGATCCCATAGGCTTCGCAGGCTGGAATCACTTCCAACTCAATCGTCCGCTCGGTCAAATTATAGAGACTCTGCTCGGATACGAGGCCGAAGAAGTGCCGGGTGCGAGCTAATTCCTGTGCCTGAGCCAGGTGCCACCCGGCGAAATTGCTGCTGCCGACGTAGAGGACCTTGCCTTCACGGACCAACTGCTCCATCGCCTGCCATATTTCCTCCCACGGCGTCTCCCGATCGACATGATGCATCTGATACAGATCGATGCAATCCGTCTGCAAGCGCCGCAAGCTGTCCTCACAGGCCCGCTTGATGTGGAGTGCCGACAGGCGGGATTGATTCGGCCACTCGCCCATCCGGCCGAACACTTTCGTCGCCAACACGACTTTCTCACGCCGTCCCCCGCCCTGAGCGAACCAGCGCCCCACGATCTGCTCCGTCCAGCCCTCGCCCACCTTCCAGCCATAGACGTTCGCCGTGTCGAAAAAGTTGAGGCCCAGCTCCAGCGCCCGATCCATGATGGCGAAACTGTCCGCCTCGCTCGTCTCCGGGCCGAAGTTCATCGTGCCGAGACAGAGTCGGCTGACTTTGACGCCTGACCGACCGAGATGAACGTATTGCATAAGCGTGAGTCCTTTTCAGATCTGCGGATAAGATATTCTACAGAGTCTCGCCCGCAGCCTGTTCTTCTACCGATCCATGACGGCATTGTGACTTTCCTCATTCATCGACTTCTGCTCATCGTGTGCGGCCGGTTTCACGGTGGACGCTTTCTTGGCCGGCTGTTGCTCTGCGGCGGGAGGAGAGGCGGAAGAGCCCAGACAGCCGGTCACGGCAAGCAAGAGCATGGAGAGGGCGAATGCAGTCACAATCGGCATGGAATCTCCTGGTTTCTGAATAGTTGATACGCCCCTATTCGGAACTCTTGGCCTCGAAGGAAATCAGGACCTCGTCTTCGACGGTGTAGCTGATCTCGATGGGGTTGCAGCAGACCTCACAGTCTTCAATGTAGCGGTCACGGCGAACCGAAGGATCCAGCACCATCGAAATCTCTTCGCCGCAAAAAGGGCACGTGAAAGAATGTTCCATGACACTAATACGGTACCGCACATCACCGTCGCATGACAAATGACGCGAGCAGGGACAGGACGGCATGGAAGGACATCTACAGAGGTGATGCGCTCCAGAATCGCACGCCCCCTTAAAGCCCGCGTTGGACGCACACAGTCGGCAACCCACGGAGCCACCGGTCGGTGCGCAACCGCGTCCTGCCCTCGGAACTCCTGGTGACCCACCGGGAGTTCCGTGAAAACAACTCGCAGGAGCCAGTATGCCGCCACGGGGTACCATCACCTGCTCACCGCGCACAGCCTAACCCCGGGCGTATTCAGGCGAGGGAACTGCGGGACAATGCCTATGTAGAGAGCTTCTTCGGGACACTCCAGCGTGAGCTCATCTATCATCGCTCGTTCCTCACGCGAGACCAGGCAACACAGGGCACCTTTGAATATCTCAACGGCTTCTATCAGCGGCTGCGCCGACACTCCACACTCGGTGGCCACTCCCGGCCGACTTCGAAGCGAGGACGGCGGTGGCTGACCCGAGTATCCACGAATGTGGGAGAAGATCAGAGTCACCCAGACCGTCACGAGACGATTTCAGACGACCAAGACATCTCCCTCGTTCAATCCGACCGAAAGATTTCTGAAGAGAAAATTTTACTCCGCGATCAAACTCTGATATACCTCTCACACACTGTTCAACATTTTTACATCGAAGGGGGGTGGAGATCACATGGCGACGAAGAAAGCAGCAGCAAAGAAGCCCGTCAAGAAGGCGGCA
>JANYAJ010000082.1 GCA_025361385.1 Nitrospira sp. | reverse complement strand
AACTCACTGTACTTCCCGGCCCCCGCAAAGGCGATGCTGTCGTAGATCTCGGAGATTTTATAGAGCGAGGCGCTGGGATTCTCCGCGACGAGAAGAATGCCATTCACATATTCGATGGCAATGATGGAACGACCCTTGGCGATGCCTTTCTTGGCATACTCCGCCTTGTCCTGCATCATCTGCTCGGGCGAGACGTAATAGGGCATCGGCATGCTTAGTTCTCCTTGGAGCGGCGGGTCGCGATCAACCCGTCATAGATGCTACGGATTTGCTGATCTGGCACATCGGTAATGCCGCGCTCGTTTACAATCTTCGCCGTGGGGTAAATGCCCCGTACGAGATCGGGCCCCCCGGTGCCGACATCATCGTCAGCCGCATTGTACAGAGCCAGCAATGCTAACTTCAGTGCGTCGGGCTCAGCCAGGCCCCTGAGGAAATGTTCCCGCATCGTATTGCGCGCATCTTTCCCGCCCGACCCGATGGCATGATAATCCGACTCTTCGTACCGGCCGCCTGCGAGGTCGTACTTGAAGATGCGGCCTTCTGCGCGCTTCAAGTCGTAGCCGACATAGAGCGGCATGACGACCAGCCCTTGAAAGACCATCGGCAGGTTGGCCTTGACCATCTGCCCGAGCTTGTTGGCCTTTCCCTCACAGGAAAGTTGCACCCCTTCGATTTTTTCGTAATGTTCCAGTTCGACCTGGAACAGCTTGGCCATTTCGATGCAGGGACCGGCCGCGCCGGCGATCGCCATCGCGGAATAGTCGTCGATCTTGAAGACTTTCTCGATCCGGCGCTCGGCGATTTGAAACCCTTCCGTCGCCCGGCGGTCTCCCGCAATCACGACGCCCTGTTGATACTTGATCGCCAGCACTGTGGTGGCGTGAGGGACCGTCATCGGTCCGGCTCCTCGCATCGGTTCCGTCCCGGCCTGAGGCGACAGAAAACCGCTGCGGCCGGCCGGCGTCAGCGCGGGGTGCTGCTGGGTTAAAAAGTCGAAGAAACTCGGGTCGTCGTGGTTCGGAAGAAATGGCAATTTCATAATGTGAATCGCAGGTGATCCTTCTTCATCATGCCTTCAGTTTCGCCAGCAATGCGTCGACGGTGTCAACCTGATCGAGGAGGTCGCTTGTCAACGACGCCGTCCCTCGAAGCGGGTCCATCAGCGGCACCCGTTTGACCTGCTTGTTGCCCACGTCGAACAGCACCGACGTCCAGCTGGCTCCATAGACCGACTTCGTAAACTTGCTGACACAGCGTCCACGGAAATAGGCGCGTGTTCCCGGAGGCGGGGTGAACTCCGCTCGCGCAATCTCGGATTCCTGCACGATGCGTTCGATCAGATGACTGCGCTCAAGCGTAAAGTAGAGGCCCTTGTCAGGACGGACGTCATGATACTGCAGATCCATAAGCCGAATGCGAGAGTCGTCCCATCCACAGCCCTTGCGCTCCATATAGGATTCCATCATCTGGCGCTTCGCCACCCAGTCCAACTCGCGCACCAGAAGCCGAGGATCCTGTTCGAGCTTATCCAACACGTCTTCCCAGCGAACGAGAATATCTTTCGTAACCTGTGAGAGATCGTGACAGGCATAGTATCCCATGGCGGCCTTCAAATAGGCGCGCTGAATCGCCACCGCCGTCGTCAACCGCCCCCCCGTGAGTCTAAGCGGCTCCTTCATCGTCACATCGCGCGACACCTGCTTGATGCCTTGAACCGGGTCTTCTAACTCGATCTGCGGCACATCGGCACCGGCGTCGAGCAAGTCCAAGACGATGGACAACGTGCCGACCTTGAGATAGGTCGACAGTTCCGCCATGTTGGCATCGCCGACAATCACATGCAGCCGCCGATACTTGGCATGCTCCGCATGCGGCTCATCGCGTGAATTCACGATGGGGCGCCGGACCATCGTATTGAGGTCGACGAGGCACTCGAAGAAATCCGCACGCTGCGAGATTTGATAATCCGCCCGGCTGGTCTCATTCTCTGCGCCGACTTTCCCCGCCCCTGCAAAGATGGGCCTCGTCACAAAGAACGGCGCCAAGACCTTCACGATGCGCTCGAAAGGCACCGCGCGCGACATGAGGTAACTTTCGTGATAGCCGTAGCTGTTTCCCATGCCGTCCGAGTTGTTCTTGTACAGCACACAATGATCCCGCCCGGTCGCGCGCGACATCTGCTCCAGGCACTGAGCCAGGATATGCGCGCCGGCTCGTTCGAAGGCCACGATCTCTCGCGGATTGGTGCATTCAGGCGTGGAGTATTCCGGATGGGCGCCGTCGACGTAGAGCCTGCCCCCATTAGCCAACACCTTGTTCAGCTGACGATTGTACTCAGGATTGGGCCGCTCCGGTTCTCCCTCGACCTCGAAGCCTCGTGCGTCGAGCAACGGGTTTTCATTTTCATAATCCCAGACCGCTAACGGAGCCGGCAGGCCAGGACAATGCCCGATGACGGCAATGGAATTGGAGACGGGGTCTGCCGCGGCTGGATCGCGCGATGCAATACCGAACTCTGTTTCTGTTCCCAATACGCGTGGAGTCGTCAGTGAATTAGATTCCTGCATAGATGTGACGTCTTAGAGATAATGTCCGGTTGTGACCGTTTCGATCTGACGCGACTCGTCCGGGCTGCCGCTGATCGTCCGAAGATGCACGATCTTTTCGCCTTTCTTCCCGGATATCTTGGCCCAATCGTCAGGATTGGTCGTATTGGGCAGGTCTTCGTGTTCCTTGAACTCTTCCCGAATGGCGCGGATTAAGTCATCGGATCGAAGGCCCCGGCCTTCCTTCGCAATCGTCCGCTTGACGGCGAACTTCTTCGCGCGCGACACGATACCTTCAATCAGCGCCCCGCTCGCAAAATCCTTGAAGTAGAGCACCTCTTTTTCACCGTTCGCGTACGTGACTTCGATGAACTTATTTTCTTCCGAGGACGCATACATGGCCCCGACCGTGAGATCGGCCATCTGTTCGACCAAGGCCTTGGCGTCTCCGCCATGGCGCTTCAAATCTTCCTCGGCAAACGGCAGGTCGACGCTCAAGTACTTCGAGAAAATATCCTTAGCCGCCACGGCATCGGGACGTCCCACCTTGACCTTCACATCTAACCGGCCGGCGCGAAGGACGGCCGGATCGATAAGATCCTGGCGATTGCTGGCGCCAATCACGATCACATTGCGCAGTCGCTCCATGCCGTCGATCTCTGAGAGAAACTGCGGGACGATCGTCGACTCGATATCGGAGGAAATCCCGGTGCCTCGCGTTCTGAACAGCGCATCCATTTCGTCGAAGAACACAATGACAGGATTCCCGTCCGCCGCCCGCTCCTTCGCTTTCTTGAAGACTTCGCGGACTTGACGCTCGGACTCGCCGACATATTTATTGAGTAACTCAGGGCCCTTCACGTGCAAGAAGTAGCTCCGCACTTCTTTGCCGGTGAGGTGCCCAAGCTTCTTCGCGATCGAATTGGCGACCGCTTTCGCGATCAAGGTTTTCCCGCATCCAGGCGGCCCATAGAGCAACACCCCTTTGGGCGCGCTTAACTTGTACTCTAAAAACAGGGCCGTATGAAGAAACGGCAACTCCACCGCATCACGAACTTGCTCCAACTCATGCTGCAACCCACCGATGTGCTCATAGTCGACATCGGGCACTTCCTCTAACACCATTTCTTCCGCCTCGGACCTTGGCAGCTTTTCGATCACATAGCCGGAGCGAGGATCGTAGAGCAAATGGTCGCCGACACTCAACCGTTCGGCTATCAGCGGATCGCCAAGTTCGGCCACTTTCTCTTCGTCGAAATGCAACGTCACCAAGGCGCGATTGCCTTCCAGCACATCCTTGAGCCGCACGACTTCGCCCTGCATATCGAAGCCCTTCACTTCGATCACGTTCAACGCTTCGTTCAGGACCACTTCCTGCCCCTTGCGCAAGGCCGCGCCCTTGATGGACGGATGCAAACTGACTTTCATCTTCCGTCCAGAGACAAAGACATTGCCGGTTCCGTCATCATTGAGACTGGAAAAGATGGCGTAGGCGGAGGGCGGCGCGGTCAATTTCTCAACCTCGGCGCGCAAGGCTTCGATCTGCACCTTCGCTTCCTGGAGAGTGGTGACGAGCTTCTCGTTCTGTTTGGTGGCTTGGTCGAGCTGGTAGCGGGATTGGTAGAGCCGACGGATTTCTT
>JANYAJ010000530.1 GCA_025361385.1 Nitrospira sp. | reverse complement strand
ATCACATCCTTGGTGACCGGCGCTCCATGATAAAAGGCGACAATCGACATGAGGTGATCGTCTTTGGCGAGCTTGACTCCGTAGCCGTCAGGAAAACGCGTTTCGGTCATTTCCAGCCCTGCGCCCGCGAAGAACAAGGGTTCGCCTTCGCAGGAGACGCTCGGCTTGCTGTTGTTGAGCATCAGGACGTGATGGAGAAAGTTCTTGGGGAGGGGCTTCCCCTCTTTGGTGAAGACGGCTGTTTTGTATCCCACCATATACATATCTTTGGGCAGCTGAAAATGATGTTTGGGCATCGAGGCCGCCAGGTCTCCATCGTGACCGGCCGGCAGATCGATGGGACCGAATGTGAGTGTGACGGTATTGGTTCCGTAGGTCACGGTCGTCGTGGTTTGGTTGGACAGAGTTGGCACGGCATGGTGGTCGTGACCGCCGTCTGCAAGGACCGGGGTGACCGAACAAATGACGGCAAACAGTGTGAGCAATGCCTGACGCATAGGACCTCCCAAGAAAAAGAAATGGTCGCGCGAGCCTCTGTGGCGACGTTCGAAAGTATGTGTAGGGCTCGCAGATGTCATTTGATAGAAGGTGGCGGGGTCAGTCGTTTCCAGACATAAGTCCCGCCATGTTCGCGAGGGGGAATGTTCTTTTGTGTGCCGACCCGTGAATACCACCACACGCCTTTGGCCTGGCGGCCATCCTCTGAGAGCAACAGTTCAAAGCCCCCTTCACGATCGTTGCCGGTCTGCAGCCAGGTGCCTTGCCACAGTCGGTCCGTATACTTAGTCGTGGTGAAGCGGCCCTCATGCTGGGTATAGGGTCCGTTGCCGGCCTTATCCAGCGTGGCTTTGTAGCTCTTGTTGTCTTCGACTTCCAGGATTTCCCATTCCCCGCTCAAGTCAGGGGCCACCGCCTGGCTGTTCGATGTCGCCACCGTCCTGGGCGCCGTAGATTTTGGCCGATCGTCGACGGGCATCGCGCCGCTGGCATTGCGAAGGGATTCATGCCAGGAGAGGAGGATCCACTGGCCGTTTCGACGCTCCAGGACACCGGTCTCTCGCAGCGGCAGCACGGCTCGTTGCTGGTCCGCTCCATGTCCGAGGATGCGCACATAATCCAGTTCCATGGTGTACCAGCCGATATCTCCCTTCGACCATACCTTGAGTTCTGAGATGGGAAGGTCGAGCGCGGCGACTTTGGCGAATTCTTCCTTGATGTCCCGTTCCAGGTCCGTCCACCCCACGTATTTCCGGCCTCCGATGGTATAGCTGGTGATGTCGGCATCGTGCGCCATCAGCCTGGACATCCCAGGCAAATCTTTTTCGGCATTGGCGCGCACGAGCGCACGGACTGCTGTTTCGAGCGCGGCGTTGTCCGATGTGGCGCCTATAGCGGCGGGAATCCAGCCGACACTTCCAATGGCCATATAGACAATGAGACGAACCAGTACGGACACTCGCATGATGACTCTCCTGTCGGGTTCACAAGGAAAATGGGAGGGAAGATTGTCTGGCTGGAAACTGAGGCTACAGGGCCGATAGAAACTTGTCAATGGTTACGTTCCTATCGCGGGTGTCATGCCGGCCACGACGATCACGGTCACATTATCTTTTCCCCCTCGGCTCAGGGCCTGCTCGATCAGGTCGTGGCAGGCGCGCTGGGGGTCGCCGTTGGCGCGAGAGAGGATCGAGGCGATGGCGTCGTCCTCCAGCATTTTCGTGAGCCCGTCGCTGCAGAGCACGATCAGATCGTGCGGAGTCACAGGTGTCGAGGTGAGCTCCGGTTGCATGTCGACGCCCATTCCCAGGCCTTTGGTCAAGATATGACGTTCAGGATGTACGAGCGCTGCGGCCGCATCGATCAGGCCGCGCTGCACAAATTTCTCGACAAGGGTGTGATCGCGCGTCAATTGGGTGAGCTGTCCTGTTCGGTAGAGATAGGCGCGGCTATCTCCCAAATGGGCCAGGTGGGCAACGGGCATCGCTGTCGGCGTGATGGCCAAGGCGACGAACGTCGTGCCCATTCCTTTCAAGGAGGGCTTCGCCCGCATGAGCTCATGAATTCGCCGGTTGGCGCTCGTCACGAGGTCTGACACAAACGCTGGGGCGGCGTCTGGGTGCTCTGAGAGCCAGGC
>JANYAJ010000069.1 GCA_025361385.1 Nitrospira sp. | reverse complement strand
GATCGGCCTCGTCCGGCTCGTATAAATAGCTGCCGCCGGTCGTGCCTTCCGCTTGTGCTGTCCCAAACTCGGCTGCGGTATCGACCGGGAATAACTTTTCCACGATCACGCGCTGTTGACTGGCCGATTTAAATTCGTTGTAGACGATGTAGAGTTCGTCGAACGTGCCCTTGACGAAGTGGTCGGTGAGGTCGCCGCCGATATCGATTGCATGTTCGAACGTGAGCTTATCGAAGATGCCGGTCCATTCCTGCCGGATGGGCCAGGTACGACGCCGGAAATAGTCGCGGCCCTTGCGTCCGACAATGCTCAACGTAACTTGTAGCCCACGGGCTTCACATTCCCGTACGAACTCGGAAGTCTTCCGCGCAATATTGCCGTTGAAGCCGCCGCACAATCCGCGGTCACTTGTGATGATGAGTACTTCGACCTTCTTGCCTTCACGCTTTTGCAGCAGGGGATGGGAGGATCGATTCACGCGCTGGCTCAAGTTGCTGACCACGGCCCTCATCTTCAGCGCATAGGGCCGCGCTGCCAAGATGCGATCCTGCGAACGTTTCAGCTTCGCCGCGGCCACCATTTTCATGGCCTTCGTAATCTTTTGCGTATTCTTAAACGCCGCTATTTTACGGCGCAGACTCTGTAAACTGGGCATGGTCTAGATCTCTTCTCTGTCAGCGAGCAGCTACTTAGCGCCGTATCCCATCTTCTGTTTAAAGGTCGAGATAATCTCTTTCAGTCTGGCGCCGACCTTGTCGTCAATTTTTCCGATGCTCGCGATTTCTTTCTTCAGTTCAGCATGATTCTGCTGGACGTAGTGCAGCAGTTCGGCTTCAAACTGTTGTACTTTTTCAACTGCCACGTCGTCCAGGTAACCGTTGACGCCGGCATAGATGGAGAGAACCTGGTCGGCAACCGGCATCGGCTTGTATTGCCCCTGTTTGAGCAATTCGACCATACGAACACCGCGGGCAAGCTGCATTTGGGTCGCTTTGTCAAGCTCGCTGCCGAACTGCGAAAAGGCAGCCATTTCGCGGTACTGGGCCAGGTCGAGCCGAAGGGTACCGGCTACCTGCTTCATGGTCTTGATTTGGGCCGAACCTCCGACGCGGGACACCGAGAGACCGACGTTAATGGCTGGACGGATACCGGAATAGAACAGATCGCTCCCGAGATAGATCTGGCCATCGGTGATCGAGATGACGTTGGTTGGAATGTACGCGGATACGTCACCGGCTTGTGTCTCAATAATGGGCAAGGCCGTGAGGCTTCCCCCTCCGAGTTTATCGCTGAGCTTGGCTGCGCGCTCCAAGAGTCTGGAGTGTAGATAGAACACGTCGCCTGGATAGGCTTCGCGTCCCGGCGGCCGACGGAGCAACAGGGACAACTGACGATACGCGACAGCATGTTTAGAGAGGTCGTCGTAGACGATCAATGCATGTTTGCCGTTATCTCGGAAATATTCGCCGATGGCTGCTCCCGAGAACGGCGCCAAATACTGCATCGGTGCTGCGTCGCTTGCGGTGGCTGCCACGACGATGGTGTATTCCATTGCGTGGTTCTCTTCGAGCGTCTTGACGACGCGTGCCACGGTAGAGCGCTTCTGCCCGATGGCGACATAGATACAGAATACGTTGAGGCCCTTTTGATTGATAATCGTATCGACGGCAATGGCGGTTTTGCCGGTTTGCCGGTCGCCGATGATCAATTCACGCTGCCCACGGCCGATGGGGATCATGGCGTCGATGGCTTTGATGCCGGTCTGCAAGGGTTCACGCACGGACTGACGTGTGTTTACGCCGGGGGCGACCACTTCGATCCGGGACGACAATGTCGAGTTGATCGGACCTTTGCCGTCGATGGGCTGGCCTATCGCGTTGACCACACGACCGATCAAGGCTTCACCGACCGGAACTTCCGCAATTCGTCCAGTCCGCTTGACTGGATCGCCTTCCTTCACGCCGACATCATCGCCCATCAGCACGGCGCCGACGTTATCCTCTTCAAGGTTCAGCGCAATGCCGTAGAGGCCGCCTGGAAATTCGAGCATTTCTCCGGCCATCGCTCCGTCGAGACCGTAGACCTTGGCGATTCCGTCTCCGACTTGTATGACTGAGCCGGTTTCTTTGACGTCGACCTGTTTGTCGAAGCCTTTGATTTTTTCTTTGATGATCGAACTGATTTCTTCTGCCTTGATCTGCATGGCTACTCCTTAGTCAACAAACTCTGCATCGCTTGTAACCGCCCACGGACGGTGCTATCGACCACCGTGCTGCCGAGTTGAATCTGAACGCCGGCGAGATGGCGGGCATCCGTGTGAAAGGTCACGTCAACTTGACGTTTGAGCATCTCGCGCAGGCGAGTGCTGATTCGGTCTTGTTCGGCTGGGGGCAACGCCGCCGCCGAGGACACGGTAATTTGTTGGGTGCCTTTTGACGCATCGGCAAGTTTCGCAAAGGCCTCAGCGATTTCCGGAAGAAAGCCGACACGATTCTTTTTTACGAGTTGTGCGAGAAATGTTTTTCCGACGGGTGGGCATCCGAGGCGTGTGCCGAGCTCTGCGAGGACGGCGATTTTTTCTTCGGCGCCAAACGTTGGCGAGGCCACGACATGGCGCAGCGAGACGGAGTCTTTGATCGCCTCACCTAGCCCCGTTAAGGCTGCGCGTGTGGACTCAATGGTGGATGCGTCGAGGAGCTCGAAGAGTGCCTGTGCATAACGTCGGGCAACTGCTGTCTTGATCACTATGCTGATCCGTTCGTTCTTCTTTTTGACAAAAGGAAAACCTTCGTGCGTCTGCACGAAAAGAGGCGCGACAAGTTAGCATTGGCGGATGAGGACTGTCAATATGAGGATATGGCCGTGATGAGACTACACCGATTGGATGATTCCGCCGCCGAGGACACGATCGTTTCGATAGAACACGGCAGACTGCCCCGGACTCAACGCCCGCTGGGGTTCACGGAAATGTATTCGAAGGGTGCCCTCCGATAGAGACTGGACGGTTGCGATAGCGGCAGGAGTGGCATACCGTACCTTCACCTCCACCTCCGTGGTGCCTGTGAGTAATGACGGATCGAAGAGGTTCAAATCC
>JANYAJ010000002.1 GCA_025361385.1 Nitrospira sp. | reverse complement strand
ACTCGCTGGGTGGACGCCCAAGGAGGTGTTGCTCGACCCCATGTGCGGCGGCGGCACGATCCCACTCGAAGCGGCGATGATGGCACGCCGGATCGCACCGGGGCAGTCGCGGACATTTGCCTTCGAGCGCTTGATCGTCCACGACCCCAAACGATGGGGCCATCTGCGCGAAGCCTCACGGGTGAAACAACTGGCAGAGGTACCGGCGGCCATCTATGCGTCGGACCAAGACCCCGCTGCGGTGAAGATCGCCCAGCGGACGTTTCAGGGGGCAGGAGTCGCGTTCGATATCCGCCTGCGACAAAGCGACGTCCTCGCCCTTGAGGCGCCGGCTGAACAAGGCGTGATCCTGATCAATCCCCCCTATGGAGTCCGACTCAGCCGACCCGAAGAACTGGATGCGTTCTATCCCAAGCTGGGCGACTGGCTGAAACAGCGCTTCAATGGATGGCGCGCCTATATCTTTACCGGCGATTTACGAGTCCCGAAGTTAATCGGCCTCGCACCATCGAAGCGCATTCCGCTCTTCAATGGTCCATTGGAATGCCGTCTCTATGAGTTTCAGATAGTGTCGGGATCGATGCGCAAAACGAGCCCATTACCTGATCCTCACGCATGATCCCTCTCCCCTGCTGGAGACAGAAACGATGACACGATGCCTGCGGCTGCTCATAAGTCTGCCCCTCCTCCTATGGCTGCCTGGTTGCAGCGCAGTGCAAGGATTCTTCGGGCTGCTAGGACCTTCCGCCGCCACGCCCACCAGCCACATGCGAGACTCAGCACTCGATCGACTGGCTCCTACCGTGCGCAAGGATTTCGAGCAACTGACGGGATCCCATCATCGAGACCTGATCGCCGCACATGAAACAGTCGAAAAGATCCCGGCGCAATTCAAACGCCGGCTGGCGCTCAAGGCGTTGCAACAGCCCTGGGACGGTCTCACAGATTTGGAACATCAAGGGCTCTTATTAGCGGAAATGGCTGAAGGCGGGTCCGTCAATCTTCCAGCCCTCCTGGACCTGTTAGAAGCCGGCATGGATCGCACCTCCACGTTCTACAAGCCTGTCCCTCTGCCGACCAGCTCCGCACGCCGAGACCTCCTGGCCTTCATGGCCGAAAGCTTGGAACAGGCCTCACTCCATCGAGACAAAGCGCTGACGAATCTCACCGAGGCAGAGCGGCACTTCCTCTTTCTGCATGCCGCGTCGATGGCGAAACACTACATCCCCCAGATTTCAAGTCTATCGGAACAGACAAGCGCTCGGATCAAAGCCGATCTCCGGTTTACCGAACTGCTGGAGGAGCAGGTGGATTATGCCAGCCTCATTGCGGCAGCCCAGGTACTCGCTCGCCTGGCCAATGAGCGCTGGCTGCACCAGGTCGCCGCAGCCTGGACGACGCCCCTCCCCGCGTCCTCCGCTCCGCACGGCGTGACCGGCGACGTGCTGTTCGTTCAAGAAACATCCTACGGACTGATCGTCATTGGTGGCCCGGGACCCAACACCTATGAGTTGGGCAAGGGCATCGGCCTGATTATCGATGTGGGCGGCAACGATCTCTATCGAGGCATGATTGCCTCATCGACAGACGAAGATCAGGGCAATGCCGTCGTCATCGATCTTAATGGAGACGATACCTATGACGGGGCGCCGCTCGGACTGGCCACCGGCAGGCTGGGAGTGGGCCTGTTGATCGATCATGCCGGCGACGATGTTTACCAACTCGACATGGGATCGGGAGGCGCAGGGTTCGGAGGTCTCGGGATCTTGTTCGACGCGAAGGGCAACGATGTCTATATGGGCAATCGCCTGACCCAGGGCGCAGCCATTGGGGGACTCGGTCTCTTGCTCGATGCCGCAGGGAACGACCGGTATACCAGCCATGGCTTCGCCATCGGATTCGGCGGTCCCTTGGGTGTCGGCGCCGTCATCGACGTCACCGGCGACGACCATTATCAATGCGGCGGCACCTATCCCAGCGCCTACAATGCCCAAGACGCACCCACGGGAAAGCCCGGCGATCCCCTCTATCAGTACGACTGCTTTGGACTAGGAGCTGGAGCGGGACAACGGATTCTGACAAAGAAAGTGGAATGGCAACCGTACAACCTCGCCGGTGGATGGGGACTCCTCTTGGATATCCAAGGCCAGGACCATTACGAGAGCGCTAACTTTTCGCAAGGGCATGGCTACTTTTTCGGCACCGGCATGAAATTGGACTTAGCGGGTCACGACGAACATCAGGCCGCTCGTTATGGGCACGGCGCGTCCGCGCACTTCGGAGTCGGTCTCTTCATCGACCATCATGGAGACGATCGCTATGGCTCCTCCGGCCCCTTCTACAACGGCGGAGTCGCGTGGGATAGCAGCGTGAGTCTGATGATCGATGCCGGCACAGGCCACGACACCTATGCCTTCGACCGCTCGACCGGTCTTGGGCGAGCCGACTATACAAGTTGGGGACTCTTCATCGACGAGGGAGGCGCCGACCAATACCAGGCCAAATCCGGGTTGGGAGACTCCTCGGAGAAAAGTGCGGCAGGCTTCTTTGACCTTGAGGGCAACGACAGCTATACGTTATCCGATCCTTCAATATCGGCCGAGACTCGTCCCGGCGATGGAAAACTGTTTTTCTATCCCCAAGGTGGCGTCTTCGTCGATCGCTGAAGATAAGTGCGGCCTAATCTATCTTCACGATTTCGACGCGTGGCCTGCCTCCTTCTTCCTTCCCCTTGACTTCATCTCGACGGACGCTATCTGCTACCTATACATCTCATTTCCTTTCACCGGCCGAGCGAAGGGATCATGCCATATGAATCATGAAATATTGACCGTACAACTACCTGTCCTCCCTATTAAACGTACCGTGCTGTTTCCGAGGATCATGATGCCGTTGACCGTCGGGCGCGAACGGTCCATGGCTGCCGTCGAGGCGGCGATGAAGACAGAAGAGAAGACGATTCTCGTGGTCGCACAGCGCGATCCCCTGACAGAAGAACCGGGGCGCGAAGAC
>JANYAJ010000024.1 GCA_025361385.1 Nitrospira sp. | reverse complement strand
ATCAGGCGCTTGACGGCCAGACGCCTGACCAGGTGTACTCTGACAATCTGACGACACGGCTCACGGCCGCGTAGTCAGCAACCTGCCAGGCACCACTTAAGGAATGGCCTAGGCTGTCCAACCAACCGGAGCCTCCTCTGTTTCACGAGCGATGATTAAGAATGTCTGAACACGATCTCGAAAAACTGCTGGACGGATTCGCCGCCGATACGCTCACCCAGGAGGAGCGGCAAAAGCTCTTCACCGCTGCGCTGCAAGACCAGCAGCTCTTCAACGCGCTGGCCGATGAACAGGCGCTGAAAGAGTTGCTGGCCAGCCCTGCCGTACGCCGCACAGTCCTCGCGTCATTAGAACAGAAGAGCGCCTCAGGCTCAGGCGGATCCTTCTCCTGGCTAGACTGGTTCAGACGACCGGCAGGACTGGCATTCGCCGGAGGCCTGACCGCAGCGGCCCTCGCAGTCGTATTGGGCATCAGACTGTATCAGGGTAGTCTGAAACAGGCGGCGCAATCGATCGCCACCGAAGAGGCAAGCCCCGCAGCAGCACTGACACCAACTGCTCCAGCAACTCAACCTGCACCGCCTCACGTCACGGAGCCCCAGGCAAAGGTCAAAGAGAACGCCGAGGCCATCGTTGCCCCTGCAAGGAAAGACATCCTTGCCGACAAGATGTCCAGGCGAGAACGAACCGAGCCGCCATCGATACAAGAGCAGAGGGCTTCGGAGATCGCTCGCGACAGCCTGAAACAGACACAGGAACAAGACCAAGTCCCCAGGCAAACCGATCCTCCCGGCGCAGCACTCAGCAAGCCAACGAAGGAAATGACCTCGTCCGCGGATCAGAAACTCGCAGCAAGCACTGCACCGTCAGCCATGTCGGCGCCGCCCCCTGCGCAAACACCGGCAGTCAGTGCGCGAACGCTCTTTTATGGCGGGAAAACTGCAGGGGCCGATAGCCGCGCGATGGCGCAAGAGAAAAAACGGGCGAGCACACCGCTTGCTGAATCGACGCCTCAACCCAACCAGCCTGAGCGCCAACTGAATCGATATGCCATGACAGGAAAGGCAATGGACACAGCAGCCCGACTCAAATCACTCGGACTCCGCTACAGCTTTATCGTTCGTGGAATAGATGAGCAGGATCGAGAAGTCGATGCGGCGACGGCTGTGAAAAATACCGCGCCTGCACACCTCACCCTGGAGGCCAATCAAGACGCCTATTTACAAGTCTGGATGACGGTCGGCTCCTCACCCATACAATTGCTCTTGCCCGAGAAAAAAACCGGACAGATCTCCGTGAGGATTGCCGCAGGACAGCGACAACAGATTCCGTTGCCGACCGATAGCGGGCCCTTCACCCTCACGGTTCGCCTCTCGCGAGTCCCGTTCGGCCCGATCACGAGACAAGAAGCCGCGATGTTCGACCGGCACTCTCCCACCCAATTACAAGAATCCTTCACCGCAACCAGCCCAACCGTCTCACAGGAACAGGCCACCTACGTCGTCAACCAAGATCCATCCCCCACTGCGCAGATCTCGGTTCAGATTCCGCTCAGCCACTAAAAGCGACCGGCATCATTACGTTTTCCGGATGAGCAATTTTGACCAGACTGCACCCTGTCTTCTCGACATACTGCCCCCCTCACAAGCCAGGTCAGCTGAATAGCCGAATGACAACGGTTCTGCATCATTGCCATCATTCACACCTGAGTGAAACCAGGGTTATTGCAACATCAGAGGAGGAGGATAATTTATGCGTACAAGAGGCTCATCGATCAGGTCGCCCCTCTTCATGTTGACGGTCGGAACGCTTGTTGGACTGTTCCTTTCCCTCTCGATAACGTCCTGCGGGAGTGGATCATCTTCGAGTTCCAATACGACCGGAGGTAGCGGAGCGGCAGCCAGCGGGACCAATGTGGTGACCGGCATCATGCCGACAGCCTCCACCACAGTGCAAACAGCAACTCCCTCCGGCACAACCTTCTTCGCTAACCTCTTTCACTGGATGACCACGACCGACTCAGCCTATGCCGTCAGTAAAGGCCGTGTAGGAATTCTCGGGACTACGATACAGGCGAAACCCATGGGCGGCGGGCGGTTCGAATTGCTGGGTGTACCGGACGGATCAATGACACTTGAGGTGATGACTCCGGATCAAGAAACCGGAAGAATCACCTTGACGCTTCCGACCGGTGGGGGAGCCCTCGTCGATCTTGGACAGGTAACGGTAAAGAAAGGGATTCTGAGCGCCCAGTATCTGCCCTCGGGTGAGAACACCTTCTATCCAGCACTGTTAGAAGCGAGAGGTGAGGTCTCCGGCCTTCCAACGGCACCATTCACCGCCCCTCCGGCCAACAATGCTTGCCAGTCATTCATCGTCGCCGGGGTGAACTTCTGCTTCGATCAAGACACACGGTTCACCCCCCCATTGTCCGCCCTCTCCTTTACCAATACGAGCACCGACAATAAAGTGGCCGACATCATCGCAGAACCATATGGCGACGCCACGTCGAATGTCTTCCGGGCACGCCGCATCCAGCGCAACAGCGGCAGCGCGTCGGCCAATAACAATACCGTGGAGGTGATCGCTCCGATTACCGATCTCGGGCCAAACACCATCACCCTTTTCGGAACCCCCCTGATCACCGATAACGATCCGAATACACCTGACCTTCCGAACAAACATGCCATCACATTCGATACCACCAACGCGAAGTTCGATCCCCGAAGCCTGGAACAGAACCTGTTGCGAGGCCTGGTGGTGCAAATCGGCACGCCCAAGAAAAATCGGACGAGCTCGGCGGTCACCACCAATCCATCAGGCCAGCAAGTGGCCGATGCTGATC
>JANYAJ010000554.1 GCA_025361385.1 Nitrospira sp. | reverse complement strand
CGACCTCTCAAAGCCGAATATGTTGATGGCCGATCTCGCGCGCATGTTTACCTATGGCGATATGACGAGGAATCTTGCGTTGGAGGAAAACGATATCGTCTTTGTGCCGCGCCAACATCTGGGCGACGCCTCCGAAGCTGGGAAAATGATTATGCCCATCATTTCAGCCGGGATTGCGCCATTCTACCCGGCATTTATTGTTCCCGCGTTGCTGAGGCGATGATTGTCACAAGCGAGATGAGAGAAGGACGCTGATCCTATGGCCCAATACGAACTCAACGTCATCGACTACTGGCTCATCATCAAGAAGCGGAAGTATCTCATCTTACTGGCAGCCGGGCTGGTGGTGTTATTCACATTTCTATTCTCGGAGATGTTCAAGCCGAGCCCGCTCTATGAAGCGTCAGCGCGTGTGAAGTTCGACCGAACGAGCACCGTCGCGCAACAACTGATCGAGACCATGTCGTTTTCCAATGCCAACGACCTCAACTCCCAGACCGAGTTTATTCGGGGGTTCCCGGTCATGGAGCGCGTAGCGATGGAATTAGGGCTGGTGCCAGCCAGCGTGACGGTGGAAGAGAAACGGTCGGCGGTTTACTTGAACATGGTCTATAACCTCGGGCAGGAAATTAAGACGCAGCGGGAAGGCGATACGAACATCATCCGCATCACCGCGACCTCGGATCGACCGGAGATGGCAGAGAAGACGGCCAATTCCGTGGCGAATGCCTATCGGCTGGAAAACATCATGACCCGGAATCGGCTCGTGATGGAATCGCGGCGATTTGTCGAGGAACAGCTGGCGGGGCTTGAGAAACAGTTGAATAATGCGGAAGACGCGCTTCGGGCTTTTCGGGAACGCGAGGGCCAGGTCTTTTTGACCGATGAGGCACGCGCTGCACTGGAGACCTTCACCAAGCTGGAAGAGCAGCACAATGAGGTCATGCGAAAGCGGGCGGAAGGTGAGCGACAGATCTCGGTGCTCAATCGAACCGATGCAGTGATTGGCAATCAAACCGGCCGGATCTTCACAGAGGAGCAGAATGCGCTGCTCACGATCCTGAATCAACGCCTCCTCGATCTCATGCAGGAACGCAACACCCTCTTGATCAACTACACAACGGATCATCCGCAAGTCCGGGAACAGCAGCAGAAGATCGACAACGTCAGAGGCGAGATGGTCCTTGAACTTCGAGCCAAGCTCAAGACCATGCAGGATCGCGAGGCGACGCTTCTGGATCAGCGAGATCGCTATCGTGGCCGGTATTTGCAGTTCCCGCGGGCGGCGATTCAAATGAGCCGGCTCGAGCGCGAGGTGAAAGTCAACGCCGACCTATTGGCGACGCTCAAGGCCAAGCATCAAGAGCTGCAGATCAAGAGTGCGGAACAGATCGAGGAGGTCACGATCGTGGCGCCAGCGATCACGCCCGGCGGACCGATCAATGCACCCAATACGCAGCTGAACCTCATGGTGGGCTCGCTCATGGGGATCTTTCTCGGGATCGTGGTCGCGTTTGCGCGCGAATCGTTCGATACCTCGATCGGGACGATCGAAGGCATTGAGGAATTTCTCAAGGTGCCGGTCCTGGGCGTGATCCCGCAGTTCGACGCGAAAGAAATGGAAGCGGCAGCCCGTGCGGCGCTTCCTGCCCGTGCCTCTGCGTCGTCCGTGGAGAATTTCTCAAAGCTTATTTGTTTGATTGACCCGAAATCCGTGCTGTCGGAGAGTCTGCGGTCGTTGCGGACGAATATTCAGTTCGCCAGTATGGATCGGAAGGTCAAGTCCATCCTCTTTACCAGCGCCGGGCTTGGCGAGGGGAAGAGCACTTGTGTGACCAATTTGGCGATCACATTGGCCCAGGAAGGACAACGAGTGTTACTCGTCGACGCCGACCTTCGACGGCCGATCGTGCATCAGCGATTGGGCCTTGAGCGGATTCCAGGACTGGCGGATGCATTGGTCGGTAGTACGTCCTGGCGTCACCATGTCCGATCCGCCACGGATCTGATGCTCGGCCCGATGGGCGTCGATCGTGTGATGAGCACGCCGGGATTGGATAATCTGCATATTCTCACCAGCGGGTCCGAGGTCGGCAATCCGAACGAGTTCCTCAACATGAACAAGATCAAGACACTCGTGAATGAGATGAATGAGGAGTACGATCTCGTGCTCTTCGATTCTCCCCCTATTCTTCCGGTCACAGATGCGGTCGCGTTCAGCTCGCGCGTCGATGGGACGATTTTGGTCTACCAAGTCGGGCGAATCGGCCGGAACGCCCTCAAGCGGGCCAAGTTCCTCCTGGACCATGCGCAGGCCAACGTGATGGGCATCGTCTTGACGAACGTGAAGTCCGAGGTCACGCCGGACTACGGTGTGTATCGCTACGAATATCGTTGACGCGGCGCTAGGAGCTGAGATTCCATGCATGCGTCATTGGTGAAACCGCAAGATGCCGTCATCGTTTCGGTGTTGGCCGCCGTACTCGCGTTCGGCCTCACGCTGACGACTCCCATGGTCGGCATCCAGGTTGTCTTCGGTTTTCTCATCGTCCTGATCGCCTTTACCTCGGTACCCGCCGCGCTCTTCCTACTTATCTTTTCCATGTTGCTCTCTCCGGAAATTGCGGTCGGTCATGTGGACGGTCGAGGCGTCGGGGCGCGTGACCTCTCATTGCGTGTGGACGATCTCCTGCTGGTGATTATCGGATTTAGTTGGTTGGTCAAAACGATTATCTACCGCGATCTGGCCCTCATTCGCGAGACGCCACTCAATCGTCCCATCGCCTACTACATGCTGGCCTGTGTGCTCGCCACACTCATCGGCGTCATCGCCGGACGGGTTCGTCCCCTGACGGGGTTTTTCTTCATCTTGAAATACTTCGAATATTTTTTTGTATTTTTTATGGTCGTTAATCATGTGTCGACCAAACGTCAGGTCGTCAGTTTGGTCACAGCCTTGCTTGCCATCTGCTTCGTCATCAGTGTCTACGCAATTCTTCAAATCCCGAGCGGGCAACGGGCGAGTGCGCCGTTTGAAGGGGAGAGCGGCGAACCCAACACTCTTGGCGGGTATCTGGTCTTCATCATGGCCATCGTCCTGGGCCTGTTTCTCCACTTGAAGTCCAATCCGATTCGTGTGTTACTCGTGCTGCTGATGGGGTTCATCAGTCTCGCGCTTATGGCCACGCTGTCTCGTTCATCCTACCTGGCTGCCGGTGTCTTGATGCTGGCTGTCGCTGCGACGCAGTGGAGGAGACCCGGTGTGCTCGCGCTGATGCTTCTGCTCGCCGTGGCCCTTCCGTTTGTTGTGCCGGACAATGTGAAGAACCGCGTCAACGAGACGTTTTTCGGGCGGCAGTATGGCGGCGAAATCAAAGTTGGGCGTGTCGGGTTGGATCTGTCCACGACTGAGCGGCTGCGTTCCTGGCAATATGTGCTGAACGATTGGTTGCATAGCCCTCTGCTCGGGCGGGGTGTCACCGGGTATGCCTGGGCAGACGCGCAATATGTCAAGATCCTCGGGGAAACAGGTCTCGCCGGTATGGTCGCATTCATCTTCCTGATCGTCCGTTTGTGGCGCCGGGCGCGGGAGACTTTTCTGTCCGAACAGGATCCTTTCTGTAAAGGATTGGCCCACGGGTTGCTGCTTGGTATGGTGGCCATGCTGGCGCATGGCGTGGGAGCCAATACCTTCATCATCATTCGTATCATGGAGCCATTCTGGCTCTGCGCGGGACTCGTCATGATATTGCCGCGTCTGACATCGGAGCAAACGGACGGCACCCTTCAGCGAGCGCAGGCATGAGATGGTTTATCTTCTGTTATTGGTATGAGCCGGATGCGCCATCCGATCCCGTCGGGCTTGTCCGGATCTGGACGTTGGCGCGCCAGCTGGTCGAACAAGGCGACAGCGTGACCGTCCTCCCCCCGCGATACCGGTCCTCGTTACTTCAACGTGGTTTTTCGACCGCGCCGATTCCTCTCCTCTCTTGGCCGGTCTTGCGGCCGCTGTCCTATGTGGTGCTGTCCTGCCTCGTCGGACTGGTGCAAGCCTGCAAGTCGAAACCCGACATCGTCTATTACCGGTGGATGGACAGTCCTCATCCATTGCTCTTTGCGAGACTCGTCGGAGCGCAGTGCGTCTGTGAAGTGAATGGGGAGCCAGTGCCAGATTGGTCGGAGACCGACCGCGGACTCAAGCGGAGACTCACACATTGGCTGGCGTCGTGGGCACTCAGGCGTTGCGATCGGGTGGTGGTCTTGACCGAGGGATTGCGGGATCTCGTCATTCACCGTTATCGGGTTGCGGCTGAGCGAGTGGCCGTAGTACCGAGCGGGACGGATACCGGCTTATTTGTTCCTCAGGACGCAGCGACATGTCGGCATCGACTTGGGTTAGACCCCGAGAGGGACTACATTGGCTTTGTCGGGAGCTTTTATCGCTATCAAGGGCTGCATTGTTTATTGGATGCGCTGGCCATCGTCAGGCGGACGAGACCATCTGTGCATCTTCTGTTAGTCGGTGATGGAGAAGCCGCGCCGGAGTTGAAGCAGCAAGCAGAGCGCTTGGCACTGACTACGTGTATTACCTGGGCCGGCAGGATACCCTATCGGGAGGTTCCAATCTGGATCGGTGCGATGACGCTCTGCGTGGCTCCGTTCCGAGGGGATAGGGGGGAAACATCTCCGGTCAAAGTGTTTGATTACCTGGCTTGCGGAAGGCCTGTGATTGCCAGCGCGATTCCCTCAGTTTCTGCCATATTTTCTGTTGAGGCCGGAGTTGCCTTGGTTCCGCCTGACGATCCAGTCTCATTGGCTCAGGCGGTGGTGGCATTACTGGATGACCGGGAACGGCAATTTCATATGGCCACGCGGGGCCGTCGTTTCATTGAGCAGGATTATAGTTGGACGCACCTCACGACTCGCTTGAAAGAATGGCTTGCCACCCGGCAGGTTCCGATACACCATGCGCATTCTTCTGTTCTGTGATGAAGACCTGAGTATTGCAGCAGGCGGAGCCAGGCAGGTTCTGGAATTTGCCAAGGCGCTTTCGTTACGCGGCCATACCATTAAAATTCTGGGCCCTCAGCCTGTTCAAGGACATCAACTCGCGCAGGAGTTTGCCTCATTGTCGTTCCATCCTGTGTGGGTTTGGCGGGTGGCCGGACTCAGGCCCTTATCCTTTCTGATCGCGTCATGGGCTGTGCTCCGGCAAGAACTGGCGACGTGGCGGCCGGATGTGCTGCTCTGGTTCGATTCACCGGGGCAGATGGCTCCATTGCTCGCCCTGTCCGGCCATCGCTGTGCGAGCGTACTGTTTGTCAACGGATTCCCGGAGGAAGAGATTCAAGGATTCTGGCGGTTTCCGCTTGTACGCTGGGTGCTTCGTACGGCATTGAAAGCCGCGACGCACCGTGTGGAGGCGGTGGTGAGTATCTGCGGCGAGATCGTGACGCAGATGCAGCAGTCTTGGGGCGTCCTTCCAGAGCGGTGTTTCGTCATTCGTAACGGGGTCGATGAGGACCGGTTCCACCCTCAATCGCATGGAGCGGCGAGACAGGTCCTCGGCCTTCCTGCCTCAGGTCCCTATGTCGGATTTGTCGGAGGATTCTTTCCTTGGCACGGGTTGGAGACGCTGATTGACGCCGTGGAGTTGGTCCGTGACAAGGTGCCCACTGCCACATTTTTGCTGGTGGGAGACGGCCAAACAAGACCTCCCCTCGAAGAACTGGTTCGGCAACGGGGATTGACGGGTATCGTCCGCTTTGTCGGTCGGGCTGACTGGGCGCAGGTGCCGGCATGGATTGCGGCCTGCGATGTCTGTGTCGTCTTGCATCGTCACACTCGATCCTATCCCGGCGATTCCATGAAATTATGGGAATATCTTGCTTGTGGGCGGCCTGTCGTGACGACAGCCGGTCCTGGGTACGGAGAGACGGTGGAGGCGATCGGTTGCGGGCTCGCAGCACAGCCGGACGATGCAGAGGATGTGGCTCGACAGCTGCTCCGCCTGCTTGAAGACCCAGATGCGCGGGCAACAATGGGGGGCCGTGGACGGATGGCGGTGGTGCAGTCCCATACCTGGGGAGCGCGTGCGCAAGAGTTGGAGCAAGTCTGTCTTGCGGCTCTGGCCGCAGCGCAACGAACAGCATAATGGCACAGGGCGAGATAATATTGACTGACTCTCAGCTGAAGCAGGGTACGGCAGAGCCGGCTCCGCTCCGTCTCCGCCATCGGATTCTCCAGGCCGGTGGATGGGCTGGGGCTGGATTTGTTTTGGATAAGGTGATCGCAGCTATTCAGCTCATGGTGGTGGCTCGACTCTTGAGCCCGGCCGATTTCGGTGTCATGGCGGCATCCGCGACCATCGTCCTGGCTTTCATGACGATTAGTGAGCTGGGTGTGGAGTCGGCGTTGATCGCCAAGACCGAGGTTGACCGTGAGGATTTGGCGGTCGCCTGGACCATCGCGATTGCGCGGGGAGTTGCCATGGCCGCCTGCCTCTGGGCAACGGCCGATGTGATCGGTCAGGCCATGCAGATGCCTCAATTGGCATCCCTGTTGCGGGTCCATGCCTGGTTGCTCGTGCTGCAGGGATTGCAGAGTCCGGCGATGGCACTCGTGGCAAAAAGTCTGAACCTGCGCCTTCGTGTCACCATGGATCTCGTCAGACGTGTCATTGAAGCAGGCGCAATCATTGCCCTGGCGTTGTGGCTCAGAAACGTCTGGGCGCTTTTGTTTGGGCAGCTGCTGGGGATGTGTGTAGGCTGCATCCTCTCGTTCTGGGTAGCACCGTTCAAGCCGCGCCTCTCACTCTATGGTCCTGCACGGGAGTACTTTTTGGGGTACGGAAAACATTTGAACGTCACGACGCTCTGTATCTTCGTGGTTATGAGCGGGGGCGAGCTGATGGTCGGTCGTATGCTCGGACAGGATTCACTGGGCCTCTATCAGATCGCGTTAGCGATTCCACTGTTGTTGGGCGTACGGGCCACCGTGTTGATCCATCAGATCAGCATGCCCACCTATGCGTTGCTTCAACGGGATCGACCAGGGGTGATCCGTGTCTTCGAACTGCAAATGGGACTGGTGGGATTCATCTTTATTCCACTGGCCGCTACAGTCGCGCTGTTCGCTCCGGTGATTGTGCCCTTGGCATTCGGTTCCCAGTGGCTTGCGATCGTCGACCCTCTGAGGGTGCTGTGCCTGTATGCGGTCTGCGCGGGGTACTCGAGCGTCATGACCGCCCTGCATTATGGGGCGAATCGGCCGGATCTTCAGATGAAGAGCTGGATCGGGCAATGTTTCTTTTACACGTTGGCGATTGTGCCGCTCACCATGAGGTATGGTCTCACTGGCGCCGCTGCTGCGCTGGTTGCCAGTTACCTGGTGGGACTCCTGTTACAAGGGATCGGGACGAGAGATCTGATCGGTACGGCAGTGGACGCCGTGTACTGGTCGACCGGGAGAGCTTGCCTCATTGGCGGGGCCCTTGCCGGAGCGATTTTGCTGATGTCTGGAGCCACCTCAGCCACGCCATCCTCATGGGTGTTAGCCGCTGCCTGTCTGGCTGCAGGTGGACTCTATAGCGGCTATCTCTGGCTGATAGAGGTTCCACGGTTGAAAGTGCTCTGGGAGCATCGCTGACGGATGGATGATGCGATGATCGATCTGTCGATTGCCATTGTGAGTTACAACACGAAGGACCTGCTCCTGGATTGTCTTCGTTCACTCCATGCCCACACGTCTGGAATCAGGTTTGACGTGATCGTCGTCGACAACGATTCACGCGATGGAACGGTGCCGACAGTGAGAGAGGCCTATCCTGCCATCACGATCATTGAGAATCAGGACAATCGTGGATTTGCCAAGGCGGTGAATCAAGCCGTCGCGGTGAGCCGCGGGAGGCAGGTGCTCCTGCTCAACAGCGATACGCTTGTCAGGGACCAGTCGCTGGCGAGGATGGTCAGGTACCTGGACGATCATCCTGATGTTGGGGCGGTCAGTTGTAAACAATG
>JANYAJ010000517.1 GCA_025361385.1 Nitrospira sp. | reverse complement strand
TCGGTGGGATGGACGGAAACGATAGCGCTATAACGAGTCCGCTGCTCGGTCTTGGCCACAACCGCCGTCGGCTCTTCTCCCGTAATCATGGCCAGCGACGCCGACAGGAACTTATCACTCGTTGTGTAGTTGGCCTTCATGACATAGGCCGGCTTGTCGCTTCGCCGATCGAACGAGTCCCAGCCGTTCACGAGTCCTCCCTGCAACGTGAACTGCTGAGTCACATTCCACGTGGCGAGGCCGCCCCAATGGGTGAAGGGACCGGCAAACTGGTACGAATATGATTTCGAATAAAAGAAATTCGCGGGCGCCGGCACCCCTTCGTAACCGACAATCGTATAAAAGTGCCCCGCCTTCACCGAGAACGTCTGATTCCCCGCCTCGGCATACATCTGCGGAAGCGCGACTCCATGCTGTTCGTGATTCCACTTCGGGGAACCGGACTGATTCCGTTCGATCCCGTTGCTCTGGGCCAGGAAGTAATCGTACCCATACATGGCATCGACCCGCCCGCCCACGTCGATCCCGCTGGTGTTCTGTAATGCTTTCTCCACGACGAGATACAACTGGTTCAGTTGCGGTCTATCGCGATCCACGGCATTGTAGGGCCCGTTGAAATGCGACGTTGGACTCGAACCGTTGAACGTATAGCCTCCGTCGACCCAGCCCCGCACAGAGATCGGCCAACTCTGAGGAAAGAGCCGCTGGATCGCCGCATCCCTTTGAGCCGATGAAGCCGGCGCAGCAGCCTCCTCCGCCCAGGCCTGGTTCGCACCACCGATCAACCCCAACATCGCACAAACTCCTAGTCCCAATCTCCACACCTTCATCGACCACTCCTCCTTATTGTAAAACCTCTCGAACATGTATACGGAACAGGGCCGCGCTCATCAACTCGCGTGCCTGCCCCTGAATCAAATGTCAGGCCTGCATCAGCAAGAACAATACCGAACGCCGTGGAGATCGATCATGTTCAGCATCCCGTCATTTCATTCAACGCTGCCACAATGGGCAGCCGCCGTAGAGATACGCCACTGTGACCAAAAGTAGATACCTGTGTGACCGCTCATGGCATGAATGAAACAGCAGGGGAAGGCAAGAAGCTTGGCGAAACGTGCAGACCTATGATGACGGACAGAGACGGCGCAAGTGAGCAATATTGACCAGACTCTGTCCGGTCTCATCAGGCATACTGTGTCTGCCAACTGATGGTGGTGCCACGCATCACCATTCAAACTATCATGCTTCAAACTCATACCAGGGAGGTTCCCGTGCGAACATTGACGATTGTCGCCATGGCGTTTCTGTTTGTGTGCGTGGGCATTCAAGGCGTGGCCCAGGCCGATGAGATGAAAGCTGCTGTTGAGGACATGAAAGGAAAGACGAACGCGAATATTGAGAAGGCCAAGGGGGAATCCAAAGCCCTGACGGAAGAAGCCAAAGGAAATAAAGTGAAGGGCGCGATGGAGCGGGCGAAGGGAAAAACGAAAGCCGCTGGCGAGAGGGTCAAAGGCGAGGCGAAAGAACTCAAAGCCAAGACAGAGTAAATCTGTCGAGCATCTGTCTGCGATCACCCTGTGGAGAGCCGCCTCTCCACAGGGTGATTCTATTGGAGAGGGCCATACTACCGGCGGCGAGACTTACGGAAAAATGATCGCCTGCTCGGCATGGCCGATCGCTCTGAGCGTCGATTCCAGCGCATCAGCCATCGGGGGCGGACCACAGAGAAAGATCACGGTATCAGAACCGGGCGGCGGGAGATGCCTGCGCAAGATGGGCTCTGTGATACGACCCGTCCCCTGCGACCAGCCGACAGGCGGCTGTTCCAACACATGATGACAGTGGAAGCTCGCACGTTCGCGCACATCCTCGTCCCACTCCTGCCGAAAAATAATGTCGGCCTCGGCCTTATTGGCATAGACCAGAAACAACTCGACCGGAAGGCTCTTGGCAAGAATCCAACGAATGATAGAAATCATCGGGGTGATGCCCGTGCCACCAGCCACGAGCCCCACCTTCTTTGCCATGCCGTCTACCCAATGGCCGCCAGGATGCGGCCCGCTCATTAATACCCTGTCTCCAACCTTCCGGTCATGGAGATACTTCGACACCGTGCCGGCTTCGTACCGCTTCACCGTCAAGTCGAAGTACCCCGTGGCACCGGGCATCGACGACGGCGTATAGGGCCGTTTCACCGTCTTGCCGTCGATCGTCGCGTGGACGTAGAGATGGTCGCCGGGCAACAGGTCCAACGTGGCGTCGTCAGGCAGGGCAAAACACAACGTCTGTGTATCGTGGGTATCGCGATGAATCGCGGTCAGCTCGTAGGGCACGGGCGTCTTCGACGTGATGCGCGTGACAGCGTCCCTATCCATGGCTCTATCATACGAGCCTGAGAAAACAGCCGCAACAGAAGGAACGCGCGGTGAGTCAAACTTCACGGTACAAGGTCACGCAATACCCCCGGAAATTCCTGCGGATGATGAGGCGACCGGCGGATAGGACATGGGGCGACAGGCCCGAGTCAGAATACGTCGTGGCTGATCGAATTACTGAGCAGGGCTTGGCAGTTCAGGAACGGTCGTATCCATGACTCTACTCACCTGTCCCTGATCGTCCAGGCGGACGGCAATGCGTTGTCCGACCGACAGTCCCTTAAACAAGTCCGGCCTCGTCATCATGAACACAACCGTCTGACCTAGATCTGTTTTAATTTTTCCACTCATCTTGGATGTATCGAGCTCCTCGAGCGTCCCGATGACGACATGCGTATTCTGGCCCGTAGGCTCAGGCGATGCAGCCATGGTCGTCGTCATCAACAAAGGCACAGTGAGCAGGAGTGCGAGCAGCAGGATCATCTTCACAGACATCATCTTCCCTCAGATATGTGACAGAGTCTGGTTAGGCTGGTTGGGCTGCTTCGGCTCAGGTGGCCCCGGCGACGGTGGAGCCGGTACCGGCTTGGGCGGCAGAGGATCTGTCGGGCCTGAGGCAAGAGAGGAAGACCGGTTCGTCTCCATGGCGTCGGCAAGAGAGCCCTGGAGCACACACATCGACAATACCATCAACGCAATCATTCCATGTTTCATAATGGCTCCTCCCTTCGTCGCTAGGCCGCCGCAGGTATCATTGCTCGGCAGAGCTCTGCACCACGACGGCATTCGATGGCGCATAGGCCACACGACGATCATTATGAGCAAGGATGGCCCTTCTGCCTGCTCAATATTGCTCACTGCACGAATAGGCGCGCGATCTCCCGCAAAAGCGACGCCGACATGGAACGCTGGTTTTTGAACGACGAAATAGAAGATTGATAGCCTAGCTACACGGGGTGGGATCTCAATTCAGTGACGAAATGTCTTTCTCGATGGCGACGAAGCCGCCTGTTATCGCACCGCGCAAGGACCGCTCATTGTGGCGGAACAACCCATGTGGCCATGGAACTGTGTTTCTTTTGTCAGCCTGTCATGCTGGCGTTCACTCCACCACCCAGATCGCAAAACCCTTTGCGTCGCGCAGCAATTGCTCAGTCACGCCGCCGCCGAAGATTCGTTTGATCCGGGACGTCCCATGCCGCCCCACAACGATGGTATCGTGATGTCCGCTTCGGGCCTCTTCGAGAATATTTCTGGCGATATCGTCCTCATGGCCATACCTCAACGCCACGCGGCTCCTGTCGAATCCGGCCTGTGTCAGTGTCTCGCAGGCCTTCCTCAGGACATGACATTCGGACTCCCGCTCCTTCCGGATCCAGGCTTCCTGTTCATCGTGCAACTGCACGCTCAGCTGCGCCTCGGCGGCAGGATCCTCCGATCCGCCATGCTCCAGTAACTCCCGGGGCATAGGCTTGAGCACGTGAAAGAGCGTGACGCCGACATCAGGGGTTTGGCCCAGGAGAGATCCAACATACTGGGCCACGCGATGGGAGTTCTCGGACTCGTCAAGGGCCAGAAGAATTCGCATAGCGGCCTCCTTGGCAGGACGGGGCAAACGGTGCAGTTGTCTCTATCTTAGCCCCCATGAATCAGCCAATTCCAGAGGGTTGCCCAGGGCAAGTCCAATCGACTCTCTTGCTTCCCGGCGGAACCATCGCCTACTCTGAAGAAGGTTTCACACAGGAAACAGATACGCGCTTCAGATCCAGGAGAACGACCCATGCGAGTCATCGTGGTAGGCGGAACAGGAACGATCGGGTCCGCAGTGGTTGCGGCCCTGTCGGCGCATTACGACGTGGTGACAGTGGGGCACAAGAGCGGAGCATGGCGCGTGAACCTCGCGTCACCGGACTCCATCAATGAACTGTTTCGCGCCGTCGGCGCCTTCGATGCGCTCGTGAGCGCAGCAGGCCTGGCAAAATTTGGAAGCTTAGACGCGCTGCAGGATGCAGACTATCAGGTCGGGCTCTCCAACAAACTCATGGGACAGGTCAATCTCGTGCGGATCGGCCGACAGTTCGTCAACGAACGTGGCTCCTTCACCCTCACCAGCGGCGTGCTCAGCCGCGAACCCATGAAGGGCAGCGCCTCCATCAGCATGGTGAACGCGGGGCTCGAAGGCTTCGTGCGTGCCGCAGCCTTGGAACTCCCGCGCGGCATTCGCATCAATGTCGTGAGCCCGCCCTGGGTCACCGAAACCTTGATCGCACGGAAGATGGACCCGTCACCCGGCTTGCCTGCCGCCGCCGTTGCACAAGCCTATCTCGCGAGCATAGAAGGCACCGCGACGGGACTAACCATCGATCCCCGCACGCTCACCTCCCAATAAGTCCGAGTGAGGAGCAGCGGTCGCCGCCGCGAGCAAGGCGAAAGAGTCCTGACAGCTTTCCTCCACGCACCGTCATCTCGCGACTCGGCGTTCTCCGATCCCGAGACGCAACGCTTCGACATCGAGCTCGTGCTCCAAGCGATGCAGCAGTTCGTCACTGATCGTTCCGTCATTGCGCAGATCGATCAGGGCCAGGCGCTCCGCCGATAAGGTTTCATGCCGCAACCGTCGAAAGGTGTCGCCTGCCTCCAAAGAACAGTCCGGGTCCACGGTACCGGAACTCGCGAAGCGTTCCAGTTGCCGGCCGTAATGGACACGCAGCCGATCGACGTGGTCCGGCGTCAACCACTCCTCCCCCGCCAATCCGTCCAACCGTCGTATCGCAGCCGTGGCCGCATGCTCGCGTGCCTGCCGTTCTTCCTGCTCCTGCCCGCGATCCTCTTCGAGTCTCAATACCCGAATCAACGGGGTCAGCGAGAGCCCCTGCAGCACCAGTGTGGCCAGGATCACCGAAAAGCTGATCAAAATAATCTCGGCTCGAAAGGGAAACGGCTGCCCGGAAGCAGTCGTGACCGGTAACGCCAACGCGGCCGCCAACGTGACGATCCCTCGCATCCCCGTCCAGCCGATCAGAAAGAGAGGGGGCCACGGCGGCATGGGGTCGCGCACCCGTAACGAAGGGCTCAGCAGCCGGGGAAGGATCGCCGCCAAAGGCACCCATCCCAAACGGACGACAATGGCCGTGACGCTCACCAGCGCACCGACCATCAGCAGCAGCAGCTTGAACTGACCGGGCGGCACAGCCTCGAGCAACCCACCAAGCTGCAGACCGATGAGGATGAAAATGAAGCCGTTCAGCATAAAGATCAGCAGATCCCACACCGCACGAGCTTGCAACCGCGTGGTCGGTGCGACGGCCGCGCTAAAATGTTGCCGCACATGCAGGCCTCCCGCGACGCAAGCGAGCACCGCGGACGCCTGCGTCAATTCGCCCAACACCCACGCGATATACGGCGCCAGCAATGTGATCGCAATCTGAGTAAAGCTGTCCTCCGTGGCACAGAGCGCCCAGCGTGCGGCCATGCCCACGGCAAATCCAAGGGCCACGCCCACCACGGCGGCAAAGACGAACTGCAGCAGCGCGTCACCCAGAGCAAAGCTCCCGCCCACGGCTGCACCGACGGCGACACGGTACAGCACAAGCGCCGTGGCATCGTTCACCAAACTTTCTCCTTCGAGGATCGTGACGATACGACGAGGAATCTTCAGACGCCGTCCGATGGCCGTCGCCGACACGGCATCCGGCGGAGAGACAATGGCGCCCAACGCGATGGCTCCGGCCCATCCAATACCCGGCAGCATCGCATGCGCAACCGCCGCGACCGCAGCCGTCGTCGCCAGCACGAGCCCGACCGCCAGCAATGAAATCGGCCTGAGATTGTCGCGAAATTCACGCCACGACGTGAAATAGGCGGCGGACCAGAGGATAGGCGGCAGGAAGACCAGAAAGACAAGATCCGGACTGAGCGTGACTGCCGGGAGCCTTGGAACCATACCAAGGACCAATCCGCCGATCACAAGAAGAATGGGATAGGGAATGAAGATCTTCTGAGCGACCGTCGTCAGCGCCAACACCACTGCGAGCAGCAGGATGACGGTCTCGAGCTGATGCAGTCCCTCCATCCTTCCCCCTTCCTCATCATGCACAACCAGTTGAGAACGGAAAAATTGAGCTAGGCTACGTTGGGAAGAAAACAGAGTCAACTATGGGAGAGTGGCCTTGCCGGTAAAGGAGCAGATGAATCCTGCCCCTTTCACGATTACAATATGGCAAGACACCGGAGCAAGCTCAGCCTGCCACGCCGTTCACCTCAAGTAGAAGGGAGTACTCGCATGCGCCCTCTCATCACATCCGTATCGCGGAAGTCTGGTCTCGTCTGCATGAGGGTCGTCGTAGCTTCCGCATTGGGACTCGCCATGGCATCCAGCCTCTATGCCGAAACCGTCACGGTGTCCGAGAGCTCATTCAGCTGCATTACGGATGGGACCAAAGTCAGAAACACCTACATCAAGCATGCCGATCCCGAGAAGCTCAAGGAAGCCGTGCGAACTTTCAAGAACAGCGTGGCAGATAAGGAGTACCCGGTCGGCACGTTCCTCCAGCTCCTGCCAGGCGAGGCGATGATCAAGCACCAGCGCCAGAAATTTCCCGAGACCAACGGGTGGGAGTTTTTCGACCTGGACCTCTCGGCACAGGGCACCAAAATCAAAACCCGGGGAGACAACGTGGTGAACTTCCAAGGAGTGACATGCTTCAGCTGTCATCAACCAGCGGTGAAATACGACTTCGTCTGCGAAAAGGGACATGGCTGTGCGCCGGTCCCGCTCGACGATGCAAAGATCGCAGAACTACAGGCAGCTGACCCGCGATGTAACAAGCGTTAGGGCTGAGCATTCTCATCAGCCTGGAGGGCCGCAGGCGCGGCGGAAGCGAGAACGGCTTGAGGAGAACCGCTCAACCCCGACACGTAAGGTCAGCAATGATCCCACGAGCGCTTGCAAGCCCATCGACTTGCGACCCTAAAAGCAGGTGCTATAGTTTGAATACTACAGTTTATTTCTATTTATGCGGAAAGAAGGAGTCATCATGGCAAAACAGCGAAAAATAACGGGAGCGCCATCCACTACCCCTGAATCGATGGAAGATGAGATCCGGGCTCTTGCCTATCAACTGTATTGTGAAGGTGGCTATCAGAATGGTCACGATCTTGAGTACTGGCTGAAGGCCGAGCAGCAAACGATGGTTCGCCGGAAGGCACATTTGCGCAAAGTTATCTGACCACAACTCAACTCAGGTGCTGAATCGAAAGGCCCTTGCCCTTCTGATCGAACAAGAACGCCTCAGACCGGAAGACGTGACCACGTGAATTTCTTTCTCCGATCTGAGGCGGGATCGGCTGTCATCACCATGATCTTTTCGATGGTTCCCTCTTAGCCCTTCATGATCACGGCTACGCGAGTTTCAAAAGCACGAACGTCTTCGATCGCGCGCTTTCTCGCCGTGAGAACGACGACGATAATCATCAGCCCTCTTTCCTCACGATGCGCGTGGGAATACCCTCGAGACTGAGGTGGTTCTTCTCCGCCCGGTACTGCCTCAACCCGTCCTCGCCTTTCTTTTCGGCCCACTCGTTCAGCAACTCCCGGTCGCCGGCGTACGACAAATAGGGAACCGCCATCCCGCACGACGTTTGCACGAGGTCGATCGTCACATCGAAAATCTGCCGCGCGCGGGGGAGCGGAGGAAACAAGGAACAGAGCTCGCGCCACTCGGGATCGCGCGGGTGAACGACTGTCGCGGTGCCATAGAGCCGCAGGATGAGAGGCGGACCGTCAAAGGCACAGAACATCACTGTCATGCGCGGCTGCTGTTGAACATGGGCCGACGTTTCATTGCCGCTCCCCGTGACGTTGAGCCAGACGATTCGCCTGTTGCCCAGCACTAGCAGGGAGTCCATGCCCTTGGGAGAGATATTGATGCGACTATCTGTCGTGGCGGTCCCGACAAAAAACATCTTCTGCTTGGCGATGAATTGGATATGCGTTTCGGAGAGTTCGCGATATCGTTGCGCCATCGAGTGCTCCCTACCATCGAGCGGCGATCATAAATCCGATCACTGTCCCCAATGCTTGAGTGTATCGAGAAATTCCTGGC
>JANYAJ010000497.1 GCA_025361385.1 Nitrospira sp. | reverse complement strand
CGATAATTCGATCTGCATCATCTTGCTCATGATTCCTCCTTGCCAAACTAAGAGGGACATTCTACCTCAAAGCCCGTTCCATTTTCAAAGCCGTTGATACGTGCTTCAGGATTGGGGAAATTGCGATTTGGCAGGGGGTGTTATGCCGTTGGATCGATTGCCATGAGAAAGCGGTGGTCTGTATACTGGCGCGGCTTGCCTCGACCGGAAGGCCCGCTAAAAGGCATCTCTATGCAGGCCATCTTCCTGTCGCTAGTTTTCTGCTCAAGGAGTCGCGCGTGATCATGCAAGGCGGCGGCCGTTATGGCGGTAGGCCATGGTGTCTTATGGCCTTGGCGATAAATCTGTGCCTTCTTCTAGCAAGCGGCTGCACCAAACAAGATCCCTATACCCCACCGGATCTCTTCTACTATTTTGCCAGTTATCAAGTTGGTAAGAGCCCGACGACGGTCACCCCTACCGATGTGAATCAAGATGGATTGACCGATTTGTTGACGACCAACATCGGCAGTAATACGCTTTCGATTCTTTTGGGGAACGGCGACGGCACTTTTCGCGAGCAAGTCCAACTCAATACCTGTAAAGAACCCCGCTCGCTCGCTCTCGGGATGTTCAATCATGATCCGTACTCCGATGTGGCGTTGGCATGCTCAGGGGGAGACGAGGTGGCCGTACTCTTCGGTCGGAACGACGGGAAGTTTGAAGAAGGTCCGCGCTACCCGGTACATCGGACTCCCATTGCCATTGCGAGCGGCGATCTCAACGGTGATGGTGCTGCGGACCTCGTAGTTGCATTGAGAAACGACAAGATCAAAGTATTTTTGGGGACCGGCACCGGTGAATTCTCTCATGGGGCGCAGTACGAATATGGCGATACGCCCACGTCTGTGGCGTTGGCCGACTTGAATGGCGATGGGAAGGTCGATTTGGCCGTAACCAACGGGGGGCCGATGTCGAACGCGGTCTCCATCTGGGTTGGAAACGGGGACGGCACGTTTCGTCCTCCCGTCGACTATAAGACAGGGAAGCGCCCACTCGGGGTGAGTTTCGCAGATTTCAATAATGACCGGAACAGTGATTTACTCGTGATCAATGGCGAGCGAGATAGCTTTACAACGTATCTCGGCAATGGGAATGGGACCTTTCAGGCAGGACATGACTCCGGCGCCGATGCCGGGCCCAATTTCGGACTCGCACGAGATTTCAACGGCGACCGACGCACCGATGTGGCTATCGTCAATCTTCAGTCGAGTGATCTCTCTATTCTTTTCGGACGGGGTGACGGAACCTTCGAATATCCGCCGAGAAACTATCGGACGAAGCCAGGCCCCTTCGCGCTCGCGATTTTTAGGGTCACGACGAAGGAGGCTGAAGAGCCTGGGCTGGTCACTGTAGATAACGGCAGTGGCACGGTCTCTATCTTTCTTCATAAAGGATTGAAAGGGGCGACCGCTCCGGCGGTGCATGTGCCATGAGGCTCCTGCATCGCTTTCCGCTATGCAGGAGTGACAGCAAAGAGCCGTCTGCTTGACAGCCTATTGACCCTCGGATAGAGTGGCCGACAGTGCGTTTAGGCCTGTTGATGCTCTGTTTCGAGGATACCAGTGAGATCTTTTGGGTGGTGGTTTGCTGTCGGCGCGCTGCTCACCCTGTCTGTGTTGATGGTACAGGGTGGCGTACGAGACTTGCTTGATGGAGCCCCTCCCGGCAGCGGAGCGAGCCCGTACCTCTCGTTTGGCACGACGATTTTCGGCGGAGGGTTGTTAGCCGGTTGCTTAGCCTTAGTCATGAATCGACTTCGATAGCTACAGAATCTGAAGACAGGCGCCTCGATGCACTGTTTGAAATGCAAGGGATGTATGATGATCGAGCGTCACTATACGTTGGAGAATCGGCGTCTCTATGCCCGTTGTTTGAATTGCGGCTTCTGGATTGACCTCGCCGATCTGCTTCGATTTTTCCATAAAGTGATCGACAGTGGATTTCGTGGAGGGAAGGTGCGGGAGT
>JANYAJ010000484.1 GCA_025361385.1 Nitrospira sp. | reverse complement strand
GCTCCCGCCAATCCTTCAAACACTGGATCACCCTATCCATCGCTGCACCGCTCAACTGCTTAGACTGATCGACGCCTTCGCCCAGCCGAAGAATACGTCGCTCGGATCGGACTTCCTTCAACCCCTTACCGGGAAGCAAATCGGCAATAAGCAACCGGCAGGTGAGCGTCCCGATATCGATGCCGGCCAGACGCATCGCAGTTGGCGAGTCCTTCATAGGTTGATCCGAACTTCCGTCATCTCCGACTCAAGTTTCCCGCGGGTCTCTTTGAGTTCCTGGATTTCTTTGACGAGTCCACTGATTTCTGCGTCATACAAGACCCGTTCAACCGGTTCGCCTCCCTCGCGAAGGTTCACCGCTCGCTCACCGACATCCCGATGGAGTTCGGCTAATTTCTGGTCGAGTTTGCGTATTTCGAGCCGGATTCTCAAGAGCTCTGTTTCTTCCAACGCGCGGTTCGCCACCTGCGCCGTACCCAGACGCAACGTCGCGACCCCCGCCTTCAAATCATGCTTCAACCGTTGTAGTAAGCCCATATAACCCCCTGGCAATGGGCAAGAGGCGTGGGGCTAGAGGGAAGATACCGTCCGACCCCTTGCCACTCGCCTCAAGCCTCTCGCCTTCAGTTTAACTGACCGACCCCAAATCCAACTTCGTTTCCCATCGTCGCAACATGGTCTCTCGCAAAACACGATGCGTCGCCGCCTTCAATTGTGGGTCTTGCTTCAGCAGGGCAAAGGCTTCCTGCCGCGCCTGCTGGAGCAGCTCGACATCCCGCACCAGGTTCGCGGCGCGAAACTCCGGCATGCCCCATTGCCTGAGTCCGAAAAATTCGCCGGGTCCACGAATACGGAGATCTTCTTCGGCGATCACAAATCCATCGGTCGATCGCACGAGCGCGTCCAATCGCTCCTTCGCCACCGACGGTGGTTCGCCGGCTTCTTTCGGCTTTTTGGATCGAAACAGCACTCCGCCGGAAGCCATCAGCAGACAATAGGACTGGTGTGCGCTTCGCCCGACCCGTCCGCGCAATTGGTGCAACTGCGCCAGCCCGAACCGCTCGGCATGTTCGATCATCATGACCGTAGCATTGGAGACATCGACCCCAACCTCCACCACCGTCGTTGCAACCAGGACCTGGATCTCCCCCTTCTTATACGAGGCCATGATCTGTTCTTTCTCGTCCGACTTCATCCGACCATGCAACAGCCCGACGCGAAACTCGGCTAACTCGTTCGCTTGCAGTTGCTCCGCTCCTTGCATGGCCGCCTGCAGATCGGTCTTTTCCGATTCTTCGATGAGCGGATAGACCACATAGGCCTGACGACCGCTCCGTAATTCGTCGCGCAGAATCTGATAGGCCCGCCCCTTCTGGCTGTCGCTCAACAGAAACGTCCGCACCGGCTTTCGCCCCGGCGGCATCTGGTCGATCACCGAGACATCGAGATCTCCATAGACCGTCATGGCCAGCGTACGGGGAATCGGCGTCGCGGTCAGCACCAGCACATCGGGCTTATAGCCCTTTTCCATGAGCGTCTTCCGTTGGAGCACACCGAATCGATGTTGTTCATCCACCACCACCAAACCAAGCTTCGCAAAGGTCACGCCCTGCTGAATGACCGCATGGGTCCCGATCACAACCTGCGCAGCCCCGGAAGCCACCTGTTCACGCACGGCCTTACGCGCCGCCGCACGGCCGCCACTCACCAGCACCACGGACAGTCCGAGCGGTTCCAAGAATCCCTTCATCGTTCGATAATGTTGTTCGGCGAGAATTTCCGTCGGGGCCATCAAGGCTGCCTGATAGCCCGACCCGCAGGCCAGCACCATCGCCTGCACCGCCACAATGGTTTTGCCGGATCCGACATCCCCTTGCACCAGGCGGTTCATCGGTTTGCTCGACGTCATGTCCGATAGGATCTCGCGATTCACCCGCTCTTGCGCCGCAGTCAACTGAAAGGGCAAGGCCCGATCCAGCTTACCGAGGAGCGGCGTCTTCGGATTGAACGAGACCTGCTTCACCTCTTCCTTCATGACTCGTTGCCGCGAGGCTAACGCAAGTTGAAGCACGAACAGTTCTTCGAACGCTAGACGCCGATGCGCCGGCGTGAGCCCTCGATCGAGCTGTCCTCCATCTGTCCCAGGCTGAGGGAAATGCACATCCTGGATGGCTTGTTGAAGGGGCATCAATCGGTAGCGAGCACGAAGCGAGATCGGCAACACTTCCTGCGCCTCAGCGAGATGGGCATCCAGCAAGCTTCTCATGAGGACTCGCATCTGCCGGGACGTCCAGCCCTTGGTTTCGTGGTATACGGGAACGATCCGCCCCACGTGCAACCGCGCTTCGGTTTCTGCGCCTAACACTTCGTATTGCGCGACCACCATCTTCATCGCCACAAACCCCTGCGCGCCGGCTATCACCCGCCCGGTCAGCATAACGCTCGTCCCAACGGTAAAGACTGGTTCGAGGAACGGCTGATTGAAGAACAC
>JANYAJ010000479.1 GCA_025361385.1 Nitrospira sp. | reverse complement strand
GTCGAGTGCCAGTAGAATAAACGAAGTTAGTGAGCATGAAAGGATGAATGCCGATGAAAATTACAGGACGACATCTCGTGGTGACGGCGGCTCTCAGAGCGCATGTTGAAAGCCGGTTTGAGCGCCTGGTGCGATATGACCTGAAGCTGAGCCATCTGGAAGTGATTTTGAGTGTGAGTAAGCTTCAGCATGCAGCGGAGGTGGTCTGTACTGTGCAGGGGCGACGGATTCAGGCAAAATCCTCGACGTCAGAAATGTATGCAACGATCGATCAACTGGTGGATCGACTGGATGTGCAGCTTCGAAAGCTCAAGGAGCGGCAGGTTGATCATAAGGCACCGATCAAGAAGTCGGCGCGGAAGATTCTACGGCCGGCTCCGCCTAAGGAGAAGCCGGGGCCTGAAATTGAGGTGGTTCGTCCAGCTCGGATCGTGCTCACAGTGAAAGAGGCGACGCGTCGGCTGGATCCTCTGCCTGGTTCGTTGCTGGTGTTCACCGAACGATCCTCTGGGAAGTTGCAGATTCTTCAGCGTGTCGATCGCGATCAAGTCGTTCTCATTGATCTTTCGTAAGGGGTAGGTCTGTATGGCCGGACTCAAGTTGGTGGTGGTCAGCGGTCTTTCTGGCTCAGGGAAGTCGCATGCCCTCAAGTGTTTCGAAGATGTCGGGTACTTTTGCGTCGACAATTTGCCGCCGGCGCTTCTGCCGACGTTTGTCGAGTTGTGCCATCAGCAGGGGGGCGAGATTAAGAATGTCGCGCTTGGTATTGATGTCAGGGAACGCGTATTCTTCTCCGATCTCGTCAGCATTCTTGAGCGGGTCAAGACTCTTGGCCATTCGGTTGAGCTAATGTTTTTTGAGGCGCGCGAAGAAGTGTTGGTTCGGCGCTTTTCGGAGTCTCGGAGGCCCCATCCACTCCTGCCGCATCTTCCAGTGTTGGAAGGGGTACGTTTTGAGAAAGAACGACTCGCCGAGCTGCGCCGCCATGCCGACCGTATTATTGATACCTCCGATTTGACGGTGCATGAATTGCGAGAGCTACTGGCCCGGCGGTTTGGTCAGGAGGGGACGCCGCGCCGGCTGACGATTTCACTGGTGACGTTCGGCTTTAAGTTCGGTGTGCCGTATGACATCGACCTTTTGTTCGATGTCCGGTTCTTGCGGAATCCGTTTTTTGTCCCTGACCTCAAGCCATTGACCGGGGAAGATCCACGAGTGCGGAACTATGTGCTGACCGATCCGGACGCTGTCGCGTTCATCGGGCAGCTGGAAGGCCTCTTTAAATTTCTGATCCCCCTCTTCGAGCGAGAACGTCGCAGCTATGTGAACGTTGGGATTGGTTGCACTGGCGGACGTCATCGGTCTGTGGCTATTGCCGGGCGGCTACAGGAAAGCTTTGCCGCATTTGGATATCAAGTGACTATTGCCCACCGCGATCTCAATAAGCAGTAACCTTCTCCAGCGCTGTTCTGATCTCGCTTCCGAGCTTCCGGGGGTACTTTCCCTATCTTCGTGTGTCTAAAAGTCATTTGCTTGACAGGTAGAGTGTATGGACTATACTTAGCCTGTGCCTGAAGAGAATCATCAGTAGGTAAGCCAAGTTTGAACACCAGGTGAAAAGGTCGTTGCTGCGTAGTTCTCCAAGTGAAGTCGGGTTAACGTGTGGATGTCATATGTTTGACAGTGTCTGTTGCGAGAGAGTCACGGCATACGATGTCCTGAGCCATGTTCGAATATGATGATGGTCGATCCAATCCCTGCACGATTATGTGTTCTTTAGGGATAGCCCTATACATTCAGAGGCATCAATGCTGAGTTCACTTACTTCATTCAAAGGTCTTGCTGAAACCGATCTGTTCTCGATGTTCACCCCCAAGCGGCAGCTTGTAGGGCTGGATATTGGGTCGAGCGGTATCAAGCTCGTTCAATTGAAGGAAAGCCGAGGGCGCTTCATTCTCCAGAAGTTCGGGTTTAAACCGCTTGAGCCGGAAGTAATTGTCGATGGCACGGTGATGGACGAGGGGCGTGTAGTGTCGGCAATCAAGGAATTATTTGAGGAAACGAATGTCAAGGTGAAGCAGGTCGCTGTGTCGATTTCCGGCCATGCCGTCATCATTAAAAAAATCAGTCTTCCTCCAATGCCCGATGAGGAGCTTGAGGGGCAGGTGAGACTCGCGGCGGAACAGTATATCCCGTTCGATATTAATGAGGTGAACATCGACTTCAGTGTGCTGCCTTCTTCTGAGGTTTCGGGCGATGCACAGGGAGAGATGTCGATCATTCTCGTCGCGGCCAAGAAGGACAAGATCAATGAGCTGACAGAACTCGTCAAAGGGGCCGGGTTGTTTCCGCTTGTTATGGATGTGGATGCCTTTGCGATCGAAAACATGCATGGGGTCAACTATCCCGTCTCGCAGGAGGATACGACGGCGCTCGTCAATATCGGCGCCAGTGTCATGAATATCAATATTGTTCGAGGTGGAACCTCGCTGTTCACACGTGATATTCCCATCGGAGGGAATCGCTATACGGAAGCGATTCAGCGAGAACTGGGTATGTCTTACGAAGAGGCAGAGGAAACGAAAAAAGGCGAGCGCTCGGCTGGGAGCAATCAGGCCGCAGTCACCACGGTTGTCGACAGTGTGAATGCTGAGGTCGCATCTGAAATCGCGCGAACCATCGATTATTTCAAGTCAACCATGGCAGACGCGGATGTGCAGCATGTCCTCTTGTGCGGAGGGGGCGCTCAGGTCAAGGGCCTGGTCGTACAACTGAAAGATCGCATGCAGGCTGATGTCGAGGTGGCCAACCCGTTTAGTGAAATCGATACCTCGGGGAGCGACTTTGATCAGGACGCGTTGGCCGCGCTGGCTCCGTTGGCTGCCGTAGGGGTTGGCTTGGCCCTTAGATCGGTAGGCGATCGATGATTCGCATTAACTTATTGCCGGAGCCGAAAGGGCGTAAGGCCAAGCCGCAGTATGATGTCAGAGCACAGGCGTTGTTGGGTGTGGGATTGGTGCTCATCACGTTGGCTGGCTGTTGGTGGTATTCGGCGTCGCTTGACGAAGAAATAAGTGTGCAGCAGACCAAAAAGTCTGACATGGAGAAGCAGGTCTCGCAGTTAAAGGAGCAAGTCAAGCAGGTTTCCGACTTTGAAAGCCGGAAGAAGGTGCTAGAAGACAAAAATCGTATTATTGACGAGTTGGAGAAGTCACGTGTCGGCCCTGTCAGGGTGCTCGACCATGTCAGTCAGAGCTTGGAGCCGCTCAAGGTTTGGCTGGTAAGAGTTGCGGTCACAGGGAAAGAGATCGATCTTGAGGGCCGTGCGGCGACCAATGACGATGTGGTGGAGTTTGTG
>JANYAJ010000454.1 GCA_025361385.1 Nitrospira sp. | reverse complement strand
GGTTTTCACTACGCCAACCGACGCCCGCCGCCGAGACGGACCACTTGTGAAATCAGGCTCTTAGCAATCGCATTCAAAGGATCATCTGGGAAATCGATGAGCAGAGAGCTAAAGATATTCTCTGGTAATGCGAATCCGGCCTTGGCCCATGAGATTTGTGCCTACCTTGGGACAAAGCTCGGTGAGGCCACGGTCGCGTCATTCAGTGATGGCGAAATTCGTGTCAAGATTGAGGAAAACGTCCGCGGAGCCGATGTCTTCGTCGTGCAGTCCAGTTGTCAGCCGGTCAACGATTCCCTCATGGAGCTGCTGATTATTATTGATGCGCTCAAACGGTCTTCCGCAAATCGCATCACTGCGGTCATTCCGTACTTTGGTTATGCCCGTCAGGATCGTAAGGATCAGCCGCGTGTGCCGATTTCTGCAAAACTCGTGGCCGATCTGATCAGTACGGCCGGCACTGACCGAGTCCTCACGATGGACCTCCATGCAGGGCAGATCCAGGGATTCTTTAATATTCCGGTGGACCATCTGTACGCGCTGCCTGTCTTGCTGGATTATATTACGAAGCAAAAAGTCAGCGACCTGGTGGTGGTTTCCCCTGATGCCGGTGGAGTCGAGCGGGCTCGTGCATTTGCGAAGCGGCTTCAAGCAAACCTGGCGATTATCGACAAGCGGCGTGAAGGACCCAACCAGACGCAGATTATGAACATTATCGGCGACGTCGCGGGCAAGAGTGCGCTCTTACTGGACGACATGATCGATACGGCTGGTACGATTGTGAAGGGCGCTCAAGCCTGTATGGATAAAGGGGCTCGTGAAGTGTGGACGGCTTGTACCCATGCGGTCCTCACCGGGCCGGCGTTGGACCGGATTCAGCAATCCTGCTTGAGGCAGGTGATCGTGACCAATTCGATTCCGTTACGGGGCAAAGAGCAGATCTGCCCGAAGTTGCATCAATTGTCGGTCGCACCACTGCTCGGTGAGGCGATCAGGCGTATCCATGAAGATGAGTCGGTGAGTTCATTGTTTGCCTAACTCGAGACCGAGACATCTGAAGACCAGCGAGAAGGGGGCGGAGGCGTATCATGAAATTCGAACTAGCAGTGACCGTGAGAGAGAAAACAGGAAAAGGTGCGGCGCGCCAGCTTCGGCGAGAGGGCAAGATCCCGGGCGTATTATACGGGCAGGGCGAATGTCTGCTCTTGACGATTGAGCCTGATAGCTTGGTCAAGATTTTGAAGGCACAGGCGGGAGGAACCGCACTCGTGTCGCTGACGTTGACTGGTGCGAAGTCGACTCCGAACCGGACCGCACTCTTGCGCGATTTTCAGGTCGATCCGGTTGAGGGGCATGTGCTTCATGCGGACCTGTTTGAAATCTCGATGAACAAGCCGATTCGTGTGAAAGTGCCTCTCCATTTGACCGGCGGAGTGCCTGCCGGTGTGAAGGAGGGCGGCATTCTTCACCATAACATGCGTGAGTTGCATATTGAGTGTCTGCCGGCTGTGTTGCCTGACTTTATCGAAGTTGATGCGTCGGGGCTGAACATTTCGCAAGGCCTCCACTTGAAAGATGTCGCCGTGCGCGAAGGGATCAAGTTCCTCGATGACCCGGAGCACATGGTTGTAAGTGTGGCGGCGCCGATGACGGAAGCCAAGCTGGAGTCGCTCCTTGCGAGTGGCGTAGCCGGGGCTGAGGGCGGGAAAGAGCCCGAAGTGGCAGGCAAGGGCAAAGTTGAAGGTGCTGAGGGCGGCGAAGCAGGGAAGGCCGGTGCAGCGGCGGCTGATGCCAAGGGCGGCGACAAGAAGGGTGCTGCGGCACCAAAAACTGAAAAGAAAGAAGCCGAAAAGAAGAAGTAACGGTGCGTCTCATCGTTGGGCTGGGCAACCCTGGTGCGGCCTATGCTCAGACTCGTCACAATATCGGCATGTTGGCCATCGAGCGGGCTGCCGCTCGATGGTCTATCCGTCTCGCCAGGCGCGGAATCGCGCAGCGAGGATCCGGACGACTCGGATCGGAACTCCTCGAGCTTGCCGGCACGCTCGAATGGATGAACATCACCGGTCCTCCGCTCAAAGGCCTCCTCCGCGAGTATTCATTAACTGCCGCAGATCTGATCCTTCTCCACGACGATCTTGACCTTGAGATGGGGCGTCTCCGCATCAAGCAAGAGGGCGGGCATGGAGGACATAACGGCATCAGGTCGGTCATCGAGGCGCTCGGAACGCCTCAGTTTATACGAATAAAAATCGGAATCGGCCGTCCGGCACCGCGTCAGGACTCGGCGGATTATGTGCTGCAGGCATTCACGAGAGAAGAACTCGAGGCGTTGAATCCCTGTCTCGATCGCGTTGTCGATACGCTGGAATGTTTGATCCACCGGGGGGTGGCCGTGGCCATGAATCAGTTCAACATTCGTGAGAAGCCGGCAGGAGATGAAGGGGCGCCGGCAGGCTGATTGTTCGCCGCCAGTACCGAGGAATCCAGGAGTCGACGTGCGGTCTGGCCAGAGTGAAGATTCACGCGGGGCCTCCCCTTTCATTTGACAGTTTCTTCAAGGCTATGTTAGCTTCACCCCTTCGCGCTGGCTGAATCCAGCGTACCTACACCTTGCTCCCGACTCGTTCGGGGGCCTTTGTCCAGGAGGATTGCTGCATGGAGCTCTACGAGTCTCTGTTTATTATTCGTACGTCTCTTACCGATGAAGAGACCGCTGCCCTTATCGAGAAGATGAAGGCAGTCGCCGAGAAGACCGGTGCGCAGTTTATCAAGTCAGAAAACTGGGGCAAGAAAAAACTCGCGTATGAAGTGAAGCGTGAACGCAAAGGCACCTACGCCTATTTCTACTTCAGGGCGCCCAATATCACGGTCGGTGAATTGGAACGGTCCTACCGGCTGGAAGACCCCATCCTTAAGTTCTTGACCGTCCATCTCAAAAAAGAACTCGTGCCGCCACGGCCACTCGAGACGTCCTCGGAGGAGTTTGCCGGTGGCCGGGTTTAATAAAGTCATTCTGATCGGGAACCTCACGCGGAATCCTGAGTTGCGGTATACGCCGAACGGGACGCCGGTGGCCAGCTTAGGCCTTGCGGTCAGTCGGCGATACAAGCAGGGCGAAGAATTAAAAGAGGAAGTCTGCTTTGTCGACATTGTGGTCTTTGGCAAGCAGGCGGAACATTGCGGGCAGTATCTCAGCAAGGGAAGCGGTGTCATCGTCGACGGGCGGCTACAGCAACGCCGATGGGAAACCGAAGACGGCCAAAAGCGCAGCAAGCATGAGGTGGTGGCCCAAACAGTGACGTTTATGCCGAAACGCCAGGATGGCGGCGGCGGGGTTGAGCCACCAGCGCACGATGATGCCGGGTATGAACCCGAAGAGCACGTCTAACAAAAAGGGAGACGGTTATGGAGCGTGAACAGGGCGGAGATCGGGACGGAGGCGGTGGTGGCGGACGGTTTTTTCAGCGTCGCCGGCCTTGTCGGTTTTGCATTGAAAAAGGCGCGATCGATTTCAAAGACGTCGGGCTATTGAGAAATTTCCTTACGGAGCGCGGGCGGATCGTTCCGCGGCGTATTTCCGGCAATTGCATGAGGCACCAGCGCGAATTGACGGCTGCCGTCAAGCGGGCTCGGCATATCGCGCTGATCAGTTTCGCGGAAGAGCGATAACGTAATCGTTGACGTTGGGGATGGGCATGCAGGTAGGGGCCACGATGGATCTATTAACGCCGCCGCTGGCTAGCATTACAGCAGACGGGCTTTCGCTCGTCGGCGAGGTTACGGCTGAAGAACTCGGTCTGGCCGAGGATGATGCCATCGCTCATGGTCCGCTCGCGGTGAGTTTGGATCTGACCAACGTCGAAGGGCTCGTTGCGGTGACCGGTGTGCTTGAGGGGACGATCCTCCGCGAATGTGTGCGGTGTTTGACGCAGTACGAGGATCCTCTGGCTTTTTCGGTGAGGGCGGCTTTCATCCCTGAGCCGAAATCTCCGCCGCGCCACCCGAAGCGAGTCGATCCTCGAAAGGCGCGCGAAGAGGTTGTGGCGGCTGAAGAAGAGGAAGACCTGGATGACCAGTATCAATATCAAGGCAATTTCTTAGAATTGGCCCCCATGCTGCGTGAGCATGTCATTCTGGCCGCGCCGATGCAGCCCATCTGCAGTGACGAGTGTTTGGGGCTTTGTGCACGATGTGGGAAAAATTTGAATGAGGGGCCCTGTCAATGTGCCGCGGAACCACCGATCCCTATTTTTCGGGTGGTTCAGGGCACGAAACGCAAGACCGGCGGATCGTCAGCATCATAGCGTGACCGCCTGCTATCGAGAGTGAGAAGGAGTTGCCATGCCAAATCCGAAACATAAACATTCACGGGAACGACGCGACACGCGGCGTACCCAAAAACTGCGCATGACCCCGCCGGGCATGTCCGTCTGTCCGCAGTGCCATGAGATCAAGCTCCCGCATTACACCTGCTTGAATTGCGGAACCTACAAGGGTAAGGCAGTCATCCAAGTCGAAGAATCCTAGTCGACTTTCGTTCCACGTACGCAACGGAGTACGTGGAACATCGTCCTCGCTACGGACTTGCTAGACGTCAGGTTGAGCAGCCTGTTCGGCAGGCTGTTGGACGGCCGATGGTTTGCGCCTGCAGGGCACGGTGGCTCTAGGGGCTCCATCAGAATGATGCCCGTTTGCCTGTTGCGTCATTTGTCCGTCGCCATTACTCAGAACGGCCCGATTGGCTCCATCAGAATGATGCCCGTTTGCCTGTTGCGTCAACCAGTTCACTGCTCTAAACTCCTGCCGCATGTAGCGTCGTGACGGCTGTTTGTCTTCCGTGACCACCTGACACGTCATCGTTCTATGAGTACTTGGCTTCTATGAAGATTGCGCTTGATGCCATGGGTGGCGATCATGGACCGGCCCCGGTTATTGAGGGGGCTCTCCAGGCCGCCCAGGAATGTGATGTCGAGATCCTGCTCGTCGGCGATGAGGCCATTCTCACTGCCGAATGTCGCCGTCTGGGCTGTACAGATTCACGCCTGTCTATCCGGCATGCCTCGCAAGTCGTCGAGATGCACGAATCGCCGGCAACCGTAGCCCGTAAGAAACGGAACTCCTCTATCTGGATCGCGACCGAGTTGGTCAAGAGTGGCGAGGCCAGTGCCGTGGTCAGTCCCGGGAATACCGGAGCCAGCATGGTCGCCTCGTTCTTTGTGCTCGGGCTGACCAAGGGTGTCGAGCGTCCGGCGATCGCAACCTGCCTGCCCACGCTGACTGGCATGGCTATTATGTTGGATGTCGGGGCCAATGTAGACTGTAGTGCCCAGCATTTGGCGCAGTTCGCCATCATGGGGAATGAATACGGCAAGCATCTGTTCGGGAAGCCCAATCCACGTGTCGGGTTGTTGAGCATCGGGGAAGAGGATAGCAAGGGGAACGAAGTGACGAAGGAAGCGTTCAAGCTCCTGAAGGCCAGTTCGCTCAACTTCATCGGTAATGTCGAGGGCCGTGATGTCTACAGTGGGAGCGCTGACGTGGTGGTCTGT
>JANYAJ010000450.1 GCA_025361385.1 Nitrospira sp. | reverse complement strand
AAAAACCGGCTCGGTCTGCGGACTCATTTATGGGGCGGAGTGACCTACTTTAATGTGGCGGGAGAGCGGCCGGGAGATGTGGTGGCCCAGGCCCTGGCCGATCGTCTGAAGGCGCGTGGATGGAAGGATCGGGCCTGGACGGTGCGGGTCGCGTCCAGCGGGGCCGTGACGAATCTGAACGATGCCGACATTGTCATCAGCGGGCAGCTGCTCGATTTCTCAGCCAACGCGAAGAGTCGGATTTTCTCCACGGCGATCAATACGAGTAGCAAGCTGGTCATTACCGCAAGGAATCTTGGCGACAAAAGTTCGACGACCAGATCGGTCGAAGGGGCGCAGCGCGATACGGTGGTCTGGTTCAGCGAAGAGGATGTGCGAGATCTGATGTCGGCGACCCTGAAGGACGGGATCGATCGGTACCTGGCCGATACGACGATCGAGCAGAAGGCCTTGCGGCCGGCACGCTGATGGGTGTGGGGGAAGAGGTGATCCATCGTGCGTGAACGTCGTTGGGAAACGACGACCCCGCTGACCTTTGGCCAAGTGCTCGCTGTGGGCGAACGACTGGCTGCGTTGGGATTGAAGCCGGCAGTGCCGTCACGAGACGTCATCTGTTATATCGAAGAATGGACGGTCGAGGCTCCTGAGGACTTCGATCAGCTGGACGCCTGGCCCACAGAAGATGAGACGCTGATTCATGTCCGCGAGGGGTGGCGCGGCGACTTCTTTCTCCTGGCCGGGGCCTATCACACCGTCTACCAGCGATATCAGGACGTCGGCACGTACTGCTCGATCAGCCATCCCTGGCGCATTCGCGATCCGTTGCGGCTGCACGATCCCCGCAGCATGCTCTGGCTGGGATTTCGCCATGCCCATTCGTTTATCCGCGTCCGGCTCCAGACGAAAGAGGTCGTCACTCCTGGGGAGACGCGCGGCGATGCCGAGCGGGCGCAGTGGCTGGAAGAACGGCGCACGGCGTTCCTCGAAGCGATTACACTCCTGGAACTTCCCGTCGAGACATCGGTTGAGAAGGGCCAGCTGGTGTTGCGTCCAGTCGATCCCTCCGTGCCGTTTTTCTGTTCCTGGCCCGATGCCTTCGGGCCCTGTCAGCTCGAATTTAACACTTCAGACGCCTACGAGTTCCTGGTGCCGGCCAGTAAACTGGCTGCGACCTCTGCACCGGAACCAGCCAGCGTCCGGGCCTATCTGACGGGCTTTTCGGAGGACGCGCTGGTCGACTTTCAATCGATTGATCCACCTGCCCGTTCCGTCTATCGCTGCTCGGTCCATTGTCCGCTGGATGACTTGCCGGAGATCCGTTCTGTGATCGAGCCTGATGGCCGCCTCTATAGTACGCTCTGCGAGTTTCAAACCAGGGAACTGCTTCCGAGTGGAGAGGATGCCTCCGCCATCATCGGGATCGTCGGCAACGAAGCAGGGTTCCACATCGAGGCTCGCTTGAACCGGGCGCCGTTGGGCGAAGATCTGATGGCCCCCTGGTTAGAGCGGTTGATCGGGCATGGGGTGGTGTACTCTCCGCTCCCCCCCTTCATCTAGCGGACGGCTGAAAACGATCCCTAACTTCGTTCTCGGGTCGAAATAATCCTCAACGTACCCCAAGGGTACGCCTCCGGTTATTTCTCCCCTGCGGCCTTGTTGGAGGATCGTTTTGAGCCGCCCGCTTTTCCCACTTCATTTGACAATAGCAAGAAGATCTTGAAGTCTAGGACCCATGCCTTCCTCCTCCACACTCAAGTCCATTTTGACAAAGCCATTTATGCCTCCGGTGTTCTTCTTTTCCGGGGTGACCTACGACACGCTGACGCTTACCCGCATCGATCGCTTGCAAGACAATCTGTTACTGCTGATCTATCTGCTCCTTTTGGGCCTGCTCATCGTACTGACTGGGAGGTTGGGGATCGAGCCGGCGCCGGATCGCGAGGCGTTGACGACGTTGTCGCCATTTGCCCGATGGGTGTTGCAGGCCAGGCCCTACTATCCCATGGCCAGCCAGTTTCTCCTGGGCGGGCTGTTCAGCGCCTATGCGATCTTCTATTCCCGTAGCGCCACGCTCACTAGCACGGCGATCTTTTTTGCCCTGTTGGTCGTGCTGTTGGTCGGCAACGAGTTTCTCCACGACCGCCTCTCCAGCCTGCGCCTCCTGGTGAGTCTTTATGCCCTGGTCTGTTTCGCCTTTTTCACGGTCTTTCTTCCGGTCATGACCGGGCATATGAATGCGGTGATCTTCCTGGTTGGAGCAGGCCTGAGTGCGGTCGTGACGTTTCGAGTGGTGCATTTGATTTATCGGAACAACCCGGATCGCTCGAAGCGGGAGG
>JANYAJ010000384.1 GCA_025361385.1 Nitrospira sp. | reverse complement strand
TTGCCTTGTCTCTGAATCTGGACTACGCTTTTCATGGAGCGGCTCCTTTCCTTTGGTGTGGAGTGGTGGTTGTCTGAGCAACGATCACTGCACCACACCGGGGCCGCTTCGTCAATTTTCAACTAAGCCTGACACACCCTCCAAACCATTGCAATAGCAAGCGTTGTGAGAAATGGCCATTTATCACTCTTAATCAGCAGGCCGCTAGCCAACAGTTTAGTGACGGTTTATGATCGTGCCTGGAGAAGGCACACACCTTGTGGTCCGATAAGCACGAGAGGAACCTGTTGGCGAGTATGAGAAGGGTGATTTGGAATAGCCAGGATGTGATCTAACGGACAATGCGAGGCGACGTTGTAAACAGGCCGATTCACTAACCCCAAAAAATACCGGTTGGATCCTGATCGACTTCAGTCAGTAAGGCGATAAACCGACGATGTGGGCCGGTGGGTTCGTAGAAATGCCACTGGCTGTTTCGGTCGCGCCAGTATAGCGACCAATCGTGCTGCGCAACGTCAAACTTGAACTTGGCTATGGCCGATTCTGTAAAGACGCATGGTGTCTGGAAATGTGGTCGTCGCTCGATAAGTACGACACTGTGACCAGCGAAGCGGAAGAAGAGCCGGACGTTGTGGCGGACATGAACAGGTACCCGTTTGTCACAGAACTCGGATAGCAAATGTTCGACTCTTCGCTTTTCGAGTGCTGGTATAGGCATCCTGGGGACAGCGATGGAATCTTTCCTTCTCTGCTACTACGCTCCCGCAAGTCAGAACTAGACCGGGCAGTGTCCGATAGAACCAATTCAGAATTCTACAGGCAAATGGTTGCTTCCTTGTCGCTCTTCTTCTTTGCGACCGAGCCTTCCTCAGAATTTCTCTTTCGTACACGCTCTCCATGCAAGCGCGCCATCGGGACAGTCCTCTGGCGATCTACCCATGCCATCGTTCGCCCCATCTCGGACAAATCTAGCGCCGAGCCCGGTATATCCCCGACGGCCCGGCGAATCCCCTCTCCCAGCGTACGAAGTTCTTCGCCTGGAATCTCGGCATAGTCCTTCCCTTGCCGTTCAAACTGACCATTCGGGAACTCGGCTGTGCTCAGCACGTCGATGATTTCCTCTTTCGAGAGGCCTAATCTCTGCAGAGACTCAATGCAGTTCGCTGCAAGATAATGGGCTTTCGGGTCGAAGGGTTGATGGGGAGGTCGAGGGGCCTGCTCCCATGATATGAAAAGCCATTTAAGAGACCCCGGGAACATAGGTTGATGCCTTGTACCGTAGAGACTCTCCCGTTCACTTTTAACGCGGGAAAGTAGGGTTCTGTCTTTTTGAAGGGCCAGCCGAATCTTGTGACCAATCCGAAACCAGAATGGCTCGTCAAACAGCAGTAGCGCTTCTCCGCAATGAAGACAGGTTGTCTCACGACACTTCCCGGTCCGACATCTCACACACCATCCCGTGAACGCGGCCACATTGGTTTCTCCAGTTAGGAGGCGAAGCCACGCCTCGCCGGACAACCGGCGAACATCGATCCCATCTGACCATTTCTTCTTACCCATGCAGCGCTGGCGGGCAACGAGCCGCGCCAATACGTTCTTCGCGAGTCCCCATACTGCGGCTCCGATTATGCTCATTTTCGTTTGAATCCAGGTTTCGTGTGCTCATTCAAGACCTTACGACCAGACCTTCTCCCAATTTCGGAGGGGTTTTTTTTATGCCAGGATTAGGGCCTGGAAACATGATGAGCGAAGCCCCCTCACAACTGATGATTGCTGCCGAGGTAGCTCTATGGCTGCGCATGAGGTGTTCCACCATCTACATGTGGGCCGCAACGGGAAAAATCCCGAGTGTCAAGATGAACGGAGCCATCCGATTCGTTCGTGCTGATCTCGAGAGTTGGATCCATGTTCGGTCACGCATGACTCCCGACTCGGCTCCATCCCAGACCCGGCCCATTCTACCATCGAAGCCGACCTCTGTCTCTCGTGTCACGATCCAACGAGCCGGCGCACGAGCCATCCGACAGGTCACGGACAGGCAATCTCCGCAACAGAATTCTACGAACGGGCTCCTGCGTCCCACAGCCGATGTTGGAGAACGAAGGGACAAGCTGTAGTGGGGATTTATCGACGCCCCGATAGCCGAACCTGGTGGATGTCGTTGCAACTGAACGGGCACCGCGTCCGCCTGAACACCTTGGTCGAGGACCGTCAACTCGCGGAAGATCTTTTTTACGCCTGGAAGGCGGAGATCGCGCGCGCCCGCTGGCTCGGTGTACCCACTCCCGACGGAGATCATACCGTTGCGGAACTCATCACACAATATCTCAAGATGGTGACGCCTCGAAAGTCATCGAGCTCCCAAGAGCGGGATCGTATCATCCTGGCACGGTTCGCCACGCGGTGGGGGACACTGCTGCTGAGGGACCTGACAACCCTGTTGATCGAACAATATGTAGCCGAGCGAATCGCGCAGGTGAGCTTCGCAACCGTCTCCAAGGAACTGGGCGTCCTCAAAGCGGCTTTTCGTTGTGCGATCCGGTGGGGCTGGGCAAGCCGCTCTCCTTTTATGGGAATTGTGCTGAACCAAGAGGGAACCGCCCGCACGCGATGGCTCTCCGAAGACGAAGAAACGCGACTCCTGCTCCACTGCGTCGGTTCGCTCCGCGACATCGTGATTGTTGGACTCGATACGGGCCTACGACCAGGGAACCTCGTGGAACTCCGATGCGCGTGGGTGCAGCCAGCCTCTGCCAGCCTTATCATCCCGAGGGAGCAGACGAAAACAAAGAAACTCGCCATCACCGTTCCGTTGACGATGCGAGCGGCCGGTATCGTGCATCGGTATCTCGAGCGCACTCGGTCCGAACATCTCTTCGTCTCGAAGGCAGGTCGCCCATATACCTGTGCAGAGGTCAATCGAGCGTTGCAGCGTGCGGCGGTCAAGGCTGGCATAAGCAACATCTGCGTATACACCCTGCGCCACACCTTCATCAGTCGATTGGTCCAGGCTGGAGTTTCGCTGCCGGAAGTCGCCGCCCTGGCAGGCCATCAAGACATTCGGATGACGATGCGCTACGCGCATCTGGCTCCTCAACATCTGCGCAACAGCATCGCCACGCTTGAAGCGAGAAGGATCGCACGGTCCGATCACATTTCCACAAACTTGGGGTGAAGGAGTAAGCTCCATGCATACGTGCAAGTTTTGCGGGCGAACAGACTTCCCCTCACGACAATCGTTCAACGCCCATTGCAGGTGGTGCACCGAGTATCGGCAGCACAAACAAAAGCAGACCACTGCTTCAGGCACGTGCCTTAGGCAGGCAGTCCCTAAGGCACAACCTGATCAGGCGACATCGTCTCCGACACAATCACCCCCACTGCCTCACACGAACGATCCGCTTGCGCCGTTCAGGGATTTCTTACAAACCGTTGGATTGCCACCACCAGGCGTCGCTGGTGCCCAGGAGACGCCACAACAGCGGCTGCGGCGATAGTTACAGGCTGCGGAAAGCCGTGCGGTCGATCAATACTGGTCGTTCATAGGTACAGTCACGGCAGAAATGCGCGCCGCGGCAGACTCGCGATTGATCGTGAACTGAGACACGAGCCACTCGATGAGTTCACACCCCAAGAGGTGAGCGAACTCGCGGAAGGCATTCGTGAGTGGGTCTTACACCTCCTTCCGGCGTCGGCAGGAGAAGGAAACGCGACGGACTCAGGAAGTAGACGATCGCAAACGTGCCGACCAGCACGATGATGATCGGAAACAACAAGAACGCACCAAGAAGAAAGTCGCATTCCTCAATGAGGCACGGCGTCAAGCCGTCGCCTTGTTCAACACACGATCGCTCTCACTTTTACAGCGAATCCACGTGATGGAGGAAATACTCATACCGCTTGATGCGGCACTCACCGGAGCTGAATCGCTGCCCGAGGCGTATGCATCCTTCGATGCCGTGCTACAGGCCCGCGGTGCCGACATTGGGGTCATAGCGATCTCCTATGTCCTGGTTTATGGTTATGGCGTGGGCGTGTTGAGACTTTCTTGGGAATGTGGGTGGGAATTTCATGGGATTATGGGAAACGGACAGGGACGTCATCGTGATGTGTCGAAAGCTCCCAATGCGCATGGCCCGATACTAATAGACCGGCCCTGAATCGGCGAGCGTCTTTCCATCATGTTGTCGGTGTGCAACGTTGGATGGAAGGATCACCCGATAGCGTGGCCGTTGACACGTGGAGCTCACAGAGGCGAAGACGACAGCACGGCCTTCTTCTGGAGGCGACTCCAATCGAAGAGGATAGGATGCTGAGAGGAAACAATTTC